>JAISYN010000060.1 GCA_031269915.1 Synergistaceae bacterium | reverse complement strand
AGAAGGTTATTTCGTCGATATTCCCACCATGCAGGAGATAACCGCTATGGTACAGACATACCGGGAAGAACGCGAGATATGGGCCGAATCTTATAACGACCTCTCGGATAAGGCCGCGTATCACGCCGCCGAACAGCGAGAGAATCTCGCCGCGCTCAAAAATCAGCTCGAAAACGAACGGGCTGAGTGGAGAAAGGCGCTGCGCGGGGCAAAAAAACCCGGTTTTGGAATCTTCGCCGGAGCGGGTTATACCGGAAGCGGATATGAGGCGGTCATAGGCGTTGGTGTTGTCTGGAGATTATTTTAAGGGGTGGTTGAACTGACTGATTCAATACTTAACTCTTTGTTGGGGTTTATAGCGCTCGTCATTTCCATGGCCGTAGGTATCGGCACGCTGCGCCAGCGGGCAAACGAACCGAACGAGAAGCGATGGAAAGAGTTCGAGGAATGGAAAAATGCGGTTGACGACAAGCTGGGACGTGACTACCGCGTGCTCAATCGCGTTGACAAACAGATGGACAGGCGGCAGGATTTTGAGCACATCATGCTCTCCTGCATGAAGGGCATTTTGAGCCATCTGGCCGAGGGTAATCACTCGGACCAAATGAGAAAGATATCAAAGGATATCGACGACTACCTGCTGAACCGGCATCGCTCCGAAAACTCGGGCGACGACTAAAACTTGTCGTAAAGGATTGATATCACAGTGCTTTAAGTTCGTCCAGATAATCCGCCCACCACTGCATCATCTTCCGGCGTTCGGGCAGGTATTCGGCGAAATTATAACTGGCCCGCACGGAATTGGATTCTTGATGGGCTAGTTGCCTTTCAATAACATCTCTATTCCATCCGTTTGCGTTTAAGAGAGTGGATGCAGTACTCCGAAATCCGTGTCCTGTCATGACACCTTTCTCATACCCCATAGACCTCAGCGCGGCAAGTATGCCATTCTCGCTCATAGGGCGATTGCCGGCCGGTGTGCGAGCGGAGGGAAATATATACCGTCCATGTCCGGTACATATTTTGATTTCTTCAAGAATTTCAAACGCTTGAACGGACAGAGGGACAATATGAGGCCGCCGCATCTTCATTTTTTCAGCCGGAATTATCCATTCCGCTTGTGGCACGTTAATTTCAGCCCACTCGCCCATTCTCAGTTCACCGGGGCGGACAAATGTCAGAGCCTGAAATTTCATAGCACACCGGACAATTGTGGCGGGATATGAATCAATAGCCGCCATCAAAGCTCCCACTTGGCGCGGGTCAATAATACTGGCTTGGTGTTTTAGTTTATGGGCCTTCAACGCGCCTCGTAACGGGAATGACGGGTCATTTTCACAAACTCCAGTTGCTATTCCGTACTGAAAAACTTGGCCGCAAATCTGTTTTACTCTGTGCGCAATGTCAATCGTTCCCCTTGCTTCAATCCGTCGCAGGACATTCAGCAGGTCAAGGGATGTAATTGAAGCGATAGAAGTATCCCGGAGATATGGGAGTATATGTGTCTTCATTCGCGATCTGACTTGTTTTGCGTATCCCTGTGTACAGACGGGAATAATACGCTTCTCCATCCACTCATCAAAAACTGAGCCAAAAGTCGGTCGCGGTGTCTCGGTCGGTTGGATTTTTTTAAAATTGACAGGGTCTTTCCCCTCATAAATCATTTTTCGTATTTCGTCACGCTTTATCCGCGCTTCTTTAAGAGAGACCAGAGGGTATTCCCCGATAGATATCCTGCGTTCGTGCTTGTTGAACCAATATCGCACTCGCCAATATTTTGCCCCGGTAGTCATTACCTCCAGATAAAGCCCGTTTTGGTCGGTCAATATATAGCGTTTATCAAATGGTCTGGCTTTTTTGATCTGAACCTCAGTGAGAGCCATATTTTCCACCCTCTCAATAATTCCACCGGATACAAGATGGCTAACTATAATCTTGTATCCGGTTTTGTGTCCGGTTTAATCTTGGCTATCCTTGGAATATTATAGCATAATTTGGCTGTGAAAAATTAAAGAAGCCGCTATCGCAGCGGCTTCTTGGAATGTTGCAGAATGAATTAGTTTAAATTCTGGAGGCGGCACCCGGATTCGAACCGGGGGTAAAGGATTTGCAGTCCTCTGCCTTACCGCTTGGCTATGCCGCCGTTTGAGCAATGTCGATATATTACCAGATGGACGATGTCCCGGTCAATATAAAATTTCACATCTTCCGATGCGGCTCGGTATTGCCTTCGCAAGGTATTGCCCTCGCACTTGAGTAAAAGAGAAATTGCCTGTAAAATTAAACAGTTGCGGGTCGAAATTTTCGGATTATGAATTTTATGTACTCCACGGATCGCGGCCGGCGCGTACCTTGACAAATGATACGGATGAGGTGATAGAGAACATGAATCTTATGATTGGGATTTGTTCAGTGATAGTGGGTCTTGTCGGCGGAATAATCGTTTACAGGGCCTTGCAGGGGAAAAGAGAGGAAGGCGCGGTTTCCAAAGCCGAAAAGCTGCTGCAGGAAGCGGCGGATAAAGCTGAAAAGGCTAGAAAAGATTTGATGGCGGAAACCCGCGACGAAATTCATCGCCTCCGTCAGGAAGTTGACAAGGAGACGAAAGAGCGCAAAACCGAACTTCAGCGCACCGAACGCAAACTTGAACAAAAGGAGGAAAATCTCGACAGAAAACTTGAGAACGTAGCGAAACGGGAGGAAGAATACAAGCAGAAACTGGAAGAAGCCAAGCAAAAGACCGAGGCTCTCTCTTATAGAGAAAGCCAACTCGTGAACAAGCTGGAGGAAATATCCCAGATGTCCCGTGATGAGGCGAAACAACTCCTTTTACACGAGGTCGAGTCGGAAGCTAATCATATTATAGGACTCAGACTCAAGGAGATGGAAGAGCGCGCCCGCCGCGACGCCGACAGGAAAGCGCAGGAGATAATCGCGGTAGCGGTTCAGCGCTGCAGCGTCGATTTCACTTCCGAAATTGCGGTGAGCGTTGTGCAGATACCCTCTGATGAAATGAAAGGCCGGATAATCGGCAGAGAGGGCAGAAATATCAGGGCGTTTGAGACATTGACAGGTGTTGACCTTATTGTGGACGATACTCCGGAAGCTGTCACACTGAGCTGTTTTGATCCTATACGCCGGGAAGTGGCCCGTTTGTCGCTGGAGCGCCTGATACAGGACGGCAGAATACACCCGGCGCGCATAGAGGAAATAATAGACAAAGCGCGGCGCGACGTGGACATTCAGGTGGTAGAGGCGGGGGAGGAAGCTCTCCTGGAAGCCGGTATCAAACACATGCACTCGGAACTGGCGAAACTGGTAGGACAATTGAGGTTCAGGGCAAGTTACGGCCAGAATACGCTGCATCACAGCCTTGAAGTCGCTCATTTATGCGGGCTTTTCGCGGCCGAACTCGGCCTCGACGAAGGAATAGCGAGAAGAGCCGGGCTGCTTCACGATATAGGCAAGGCCGTCGACCATCAAGTGGAGGGGCCGCACGCCATTATCGGCGCCGATATAGCTAAGCGCTACAACGAGTCTGCCGATATAATCAACGCAATCGCGTCACATCACGAGGACGAGGAACCACAGTCACTGTACGCGCTTCTGGTAGCCGCGGCAGACGCCGCCAGCGCGTCACGTCCGGGCGCTCGCAGGGAAAGCCTCGACGCGTATGTAAAACGGCTCGAAAAATTGGAAGAAATTGCGAACTCGTTCAACGGAGTGAGCAAGGCATTCGCTATACAAGCGGGGCGCGAAGTTCGCGTGGCCGTGTCTCCTGAAACTACCGACGAAGGCGAAATGCAAAAATTGGCCTACGATATCGCGCGTAAGATAGAGTCCGAGATGAAATATCCCGGGCAGATAAAGGTCACCCTGATAAGGGAGACAAGAGCGATCGAATACGCCAAGTGAGGACCATGAGAATCCTTTTCGCTGGAGATATATGCGGAAGACCGGGCAGGAACGCTCTGAAAGAAAACCTGTCCCCGCTTCGCCAAAAATTCGGTCCGTTCGATTTCACGATCGTCAATTGTGAAAACGCCGCGTCGGGTTTCGGCATGACAGAAAAACTGATGGACGAAATTTTCGCGATCGGGGTAGACGTTATGACGTCCGGCAATCATATCTGGGACAAAAGGGAATTCATACCCGTGCTGAATCGCGAACACAGGGTACTGCGGCCCGCAAATTATCCTTCCGGGACGGCTGGAACCGGGTATGGGGTGTTTTTAAAACATGGCCGCACGCTCGGCGTCATAAACCTGCAAGGGAGAGCCTTCATGTCGCCGGTCGACTGTCCGTTCAGAACCGCGGACGCGATTTTGGAAGAGATGAAGGCAGCGGTTATTTTTGTCGACTTTCACGCGGAGGCGACGGCCGAAAAGATTGCTCTCGGAAGGTATCTCGACGGGCGTGTTTCCGTGCTCGCCGGCACCCATACGCACGTTCAGACCGCTGATACGTTGATACTTCCCGGAGGTACGGCCTACATAACCGACGCCGGCATGACCGGAGGACATGGGGGCGTTATCGGCAACAGTTATGAATCCGTGCTTCCAAAATTTTTATACGGAACGCCGTGCAAATTCGAGATAGAGACGGACAAACCGCTGATGCAGGGGGTAATCGCCGATATCGACGACGAAACAGGCAGGGCTTTCGATATTCAGAGATTCAGCGTAGGAATGGAGCGGTGACGCCCGTTCGATGTCGATATTTTCGAGAATGAACGAGCTAAAAGCTTGCGCCGGAATTGCCCGGGACAACTAGACGGTCATAAACTGAAATCCTCCACTGATACGCCGCTTTCAGGCGCATTGGTGGAGGATTTATTTTGATTGAGGGCGCCTACCGTAAAAAAACAGCGCTCGAACTGCGCCGATTAAGACAAATACGAGGGGGGGCAATAATATTTTGAAGTATAATCATGGACATGAACAGCTCAATTGAATATTATGGATAGATAAATTTCGAGGGATATATTCGGAAAGAGGGTAGAGGATGGCTCGTGCAATGGTATTTATAGATCATATGAATTTTCAGATAGCCCTGAACTCGTTATACAGTCCGGAGCCGCCGCCGAAGCTGGACTACAATGAACTGCCGCGTCAGATGGTGGCTTCTCTGAATGGCGGGGAACTGATGAAAACCGTATTATTCATACCGAAGCCTGACGATTTTCTGATGCAGGACGGAGGATTGGAAAAATATTATCTATGGGCAACTGGGATGAAGGTACAGCGAAATTTCGATGTGATAGAGGGTACGAACATAGCCCGCCCCACAAACCCCGACGTCCCAATGAATATCAGGAACAATGAAACTTATTACAAAGTGGAAAAAGGGACTGACGTAAACATCGCCGCAATTTCACTGCGCATGGCATTTTTCAACGCTTACGACACCGCTGTATTCGTTAGCGGAGACACTGATTATCTCACGATATACGAAACGCTCCGCATGATGGGCAAAATAGTGATGGTCGCGGTTGTAAAAGGGCAATATATAGGACGTCTGATACCGTGCGTAGATGGGTTCATCAACCTTGACCGGGTGTTTTTTAAAAAATGCGAGCTGCGCGAAAAATTTGTCCATCGACGTCAGAAATTGTCAAAGGGACAAACCGTATAAGCGAACATACAGCGCATGATACGCGGAAAATTTTTTCACGCTCGGATCCTCGTAATAGCGGCGCTTTTTTTTATAGTATGCGGTCCCGATTTTTTCAGACCCGCCGTTGCTGCCGTACGTAATGTTCAACAGAGGTCTAACGAACAGAGGGAATTTGCGTCGTTCGTAGACGGTTTTCTCGCTGGGGTTCAGAAAGAGTACGGAGAGCCCGGAATGGTTTTATCCGCCGTCCGTGACGGCGAGATTCTGTACCTGAGAGGTTACGGTTTCTCCGACAGCGAGAGCGGCGTTCGGGTAGATCCTGAACGAACCATGTTCAGAGTCGGTTCCATCTCCCAACTGATTACGGCGGCGGCGGTGATGCAACTGTCGGAACGCGGCCGTATAAACCTGGACGAGGACGTGAACGTATATCTTAGAAGATGGAAAATTCCGGATACTTTCGAGCGCCCGATAACGCCGAGGCGCCTGATGACTCATACCGCAGGTTTTGATTACAAAGAACTCGAAACAGCGGCTCCTACCTCGGCGGATGAGCGAAACTACTCTTCATTTCTGCAAAAAAAGATGCCGCCGCGTTTTGCGGAGCCGGGCGTGTATTACTGCCCGTCCAACATGGGCTACTCAATTTTGGGGTCGATAGTGGAGCGTTATTCCAGAATGGATTTCAACGCGTCCATCAAAAAAAATATCTTTCAGCCATTGGGAATGAACGACAGCGTTTTCACGCCGAACGACGAGGAAATGAAAAACCTGGCGGCAGGATATGACAAGAACGGAACGAAAGTCCCGTATGAATACCGCTACGATATGCCTGCAATAGGGATGAACTCTACGGCTTCCGATATGGGACGCTTTATGATAGCCGCTCTTTCGGGCGGTGCGATCGGAAGAAACCGCATACTTGGGGAAACTCATGCTAAAAGCATGTTGAGGCGTCACTTTTCTCCGCATCCCGACATCAACGGCATAGGAACAGGATATATCGAAAAACAGGTCGAGGGGATTCGCACATTGCAGCAATACGGAAATATTCCGGGATATTCGGCATTCCTCATGCTGATACCTGAAAAAAATTTCGGTCTGTTCTTGGCGGCAAACGCTTCAGTGGTAAATTTCAGCGACAAGTTGGCTTCCGCTGTGGTAAAAAGGTTTTTCCCAGTCTCAGCCGATAAAAAAAAGCCGAACATAGGAGCGGATATCGCCGTCTACCCTGACATACAAGGCTATTACAGGCTCAATAATATTTCGAAAAAAACCGCGGCAAAGGTGGCCGGCATAGCTCGCGATCAAATATCCATTTCGATGGATGGCGTTTTTGTCGTCGCGCGCCATACAAGGGACGATGTTCCACCAAGCCGGTGGCTACCGACGGAAGTGTCCGGCGATATTTTCAGAATGGTAGGGGACGACGGATTTTTCACTGATGAATATATGTTTTTTCAGCGCGACGAGCTGGGGGCGATTTCCGCGCTTGTCGTCGGCGGAATTGAGAACACCTGCGACAAACTTTCGATGCCGGAAAGCTATTACTGGCAGATTGTTATTTTGGCAGTTTTCACGGGAACGGCACTTGTCTCTTTTTTGGGGCTTTTTGTAGGATTGACCAACAACAGAGGCAATTTCCCGTGGGAAACCGGTTACGCCTCCGATACGGAATTATGGGTGATATCGTCGTTTTTCTGCGCGATGCAACTGTCATTCGCCGCCGGAATGATAATATCAATAATCACGATGGGAAATGAATTCCGCGTATTTGTGCCGTATCAGGTAAAAGCGTTGTTTCTCATCCCTCTGGCGGGCGGTCTGTTGCTGGCGTGGTTGTGGTTTCGTATATTGACAAAATTATTGAGCCCTGATTATCACTGCCTTGAGAAGGTTGTGATCATATCCGTGGCGTTCCTCGAAACAGGTTATATGTTTTTTCTGGCAAACTGGAGACTCCTTGGGTTTATGTTCTAACGACCGAAAACAGCGGGTATGAAACGCGGATATCAAATGGAAGAAAACGAACAGGAATAGTGGCGATAAAGGTGAAATCGGAGGAGGAAAAGTCGATGAAAGTTTACAAATGCGACGAAATGAGAAAAAAAGACGATAGGCCGGGAATGAAAGCGGCTATAGTACATGGAAGCGGGCTTACCCTCACGAGGTGGGAAATGGAGAAAGGCGCCGACCTATCCGATCACAGCCACCCTCACGCCCAAATAACGCTGCTCGTGAACGGTAGCATACGTTTTCGCCTGGCCGGCGGGGAGATGTATACCGCCACGGCGGGAGATTATTTGATATTCGAACCGAACGAGCGTCACGGCGGCGAAGTCCTCGAGGACACGATAGCGGTCGACGCGTTCAGCCCGGCGAGGGAAGATTTCAAGGCGCAGCTTGGATGGGCGGACTGACAGATATCTAAACAGTAGTTCAAAAGGGGAACGGAGGTATCTGTCAAACTGTTGGAGGGGGGACAAGACCCGTTTACCTTTTCTATGAAATACAGTTTATAGTCCTGGGGATTTGCGTATTCAATATCATCCGTAGTATTTTGTAAAACATCTCTTCAACTGCAAAAAACATGATGGGTTCGGGTGGGGTTGCTTTATGTTATTGAAATTATAGGACAATATAACGTCATACCATAATGCATCTTTCGCTGTTTCCATTTTTCGCGTTTAAATCCTATAATAATATACAAGTTTTTCAGTCGTAGCTTGTAAAGGAGGTAAGCCTATGGAAAGAATCCCCGCACGGCTGATTTGGCTGCGCCGGGCGATGTTGGGAATGGCCGTAGGTTTTAGTCGTTCCGCATGCGGTATATTTTTTTGAAATGAGAGAGGATTGATATCATGTTGCGTTATTTGACGTTTTTTTCCCTTTTCATATTGATTCTACAGGGAACCGCGCACGCCGCGCCCTTCGGTTCTCACGTATTTTCAGCGGACTATGGCAGAGTAAATTTGTCGAGGACTTTCGATTTTGAAACTTACACGGCTACCGGATCGGAAGAACATCGACAGGCGCTCGACGACAGGCTGAATTCTCACAAGATCGCTGATTTTTTTGAGGAAGGCGCCAAAAAGATAGATTATTCAGTGACACTTCTGATGATAGGAATGATGTACTGCCCGGACTGCAAAATCGTTTCCCCGTATCTTGAAGCTCTGTCCGAGTTCAATCCGTACATAAGAACCAGATATCTTGTACGGAACGACACGCAGGGCGCGCGTGAATTCATGACCGCACACACCGGACGGACGAATATGCCGTCCGTTTTTGTCATCCGCCCGGATGGCTCGGTCGCCGACGGCGCGTACGTCGAAACGCCCGCAAGAGTCACTGCCATGCTAGCGTCCGCCGCGACGGATGACGAACGTAACGCGATATGGGACGACTTTCACAACGGAGATTACGACGAGGATGTCCAGAGCGACCTGCTGAAACTCGTTTTGAGCGCGTCCAAAAAACAGAGCCCTTTGAAGAAATGAAATATCGTTCAGCCGGTGATTGAAAAACATTAATAAAGATATATACTTGGTAAATTTACATAGATAAAAAATTTCATAACCTTCGTTTTAACAAAACTAAGGAGGAACAATCCATGAAGTTAAACGAATTTAAAGTAGAGCGATTGTTCGCACGCAACCAACAGGGGGTAGATTATCAACTAGGGGCGTCCTCATGCGAAGATTTCGAACTAAAAGATATCTTGGAGCGCGCGGACGCGGAATGCCTGAAAATGTGGGAAAACCTCCGCCTCGGCTATACCAATTTCCAGGGACACCCGAAACTGAGGTCGGCTATAGCCCGGCGATATAAAACGATAGGACCTGACGATGTTATTGAGGCGTCTCCCGAAGAAGGTACGTTTATCGTTCTGAATACCATGCTTGACGCAGGCGACGAAGTGATAGTGATGGAACCCGCTATGCCATCCCTGCACGAAATTCCGCACGCTATCGGGTGTGACGTCGTTCCGTGGAAACTGGAACCGACGGAATGGGGCTGGAAACTCGACATTGATTTTCTCAGTCGCGCCATAAATCAAAAAACAAAGCTGATAATACTAAACATTCCAAACAACCCGACCGGTTACGCGCCCGTGCTGACCGACCTCCAACGTATAGCTCAGATAGCGGATAGAAGGGGAATTTGGATATTCAGCGAGGAGAGCTATCGGGGGATGGAGCGTGACCCTGGTTCCGTCATTCCTCCGATGGCGGATGTCTATCAAAGGGCGATATCCATAGGGGGACTTTCAAGAAATGGTTTTCCAGGTACAGGCGTGGGTTGGATAGCCTCGCAAAGCCGTACCGTTATGGCGAATTTCCTATCATATAAGGATTACACTTCTTTATGCCCAAACGCCATGTCCGAAATCGTAGCCGTCATTTTTTTCAGAAACATACAGGAAATCACACTCCGCAATCGTAAGATAATACTCGAGAACGTGGATTTGGCCGAGGCGTATTTCAAGAGTCACAAGGAGTGGTTCGAATGGACTCCTCCAAATGCCGGTTCCACCGCTTTCCCCAAACTTATGACGCCCCGCAGATCTAACGAATTTTGCGACAGCGCGATGAAAGACGCAGGACTCATGCTAATCCCCGATAGGGTGTTCTCCGTAAACCTGAACAGGTTCCGCATTGGATTCGGAAGAAAGAACTTCGGAATCGCCCTTGCCAAATTCTCCGACTTCGTGGATGCCCACATGGTAAAATCAACGGATTCGGAAGATATAGGTGAAACGGCGTGAAGGATTTATAAAGTCATGGATATAGACAGAGCGGGAATGAGAATAGGAATAGACATTGGCGTCCATTCCGTGTCGGGCGGATTATTTTTCTTTCCTACGGGAATAAATTCCTTTGGAATGGACAACAAACCTGAGATTATCCGCAGGTTGGGGGAGACGTACGCGCAAAACCGTTCTCCGGAAGGCGTGATATCCATAATAACGGGTATGGTCGGTAATCTGGCCAGGAATTACGATGTAAAAAGCGTAGGAATATCGCTGCCTGGAATTATAGACGCGGAACGCGCCCACTCTGTTGAGATGGTCAACTTCTCACCCGACTGGGACAATTTTAACCTTGGCAACGCGGCCAGGATATCCCTCTTCAAACACGAAATTGATGTGCCTGTCGACGTCGAAAATGACGCTAACTGTTATGCTCTGGGGGAAGGAGCGGCCGGACATGCCCAGGAAGTCAAAAATTACGTGGTTATTACACTGAGGACTGGCATCGGATGTGGGATCATAGTGAACGGCAGACTGCTTTTGGGGTCTCACGGAATGGCAGGCGAATCGGGTCACATCGTGACAGGCGGGGATAAACCGTGCCGTTGCGGAGGAAAGGGACACCCGGAGACGATCGCTGGAGCTGGTGAAATATCGGGCCGCGCGGCACTCAAAAGACTTCCTGAAAATTTTGCCGCGCTCTGGGAAATGCGGGAAAGCGCAGAGGCGCGTGAGATACTGGACGAATCGGTGGACGCCATCTCAAGAATGACAGCAAGTATAGCGCACATCCTCGACCCGGAAATGATAATATTCGGCGGGGGAATTAGCCTCACGAAAGGTTTTATAGAGAGCGTAAGGGAGCACATAAAACCCTATCTGTCCCATCCTTTCAAAAAATTCATGGACTACCGCGTATCGAATTTAGGTTTCGACGCTCCTCTCTATGGGGCGGCGAGTCTCTGGAGATACGGAAGAAACAGCAAAAAAAACAATTAGAATTGAGGCGCGCGATGGTTGTGACAAAATTTTGAAATACCCATTGACGCGGGCATATTGAGCGCGTAGAATAATTTGGCTTTTGCAAAAATCGCTTGCTTCAGGTTTGAAAAGATCGTAAAAACGACACCTGAACGGCAGCGGAGGAGGAATTGTAATGTATGCGGTGATTGAAACCGGGGGGAAGCAGTACCGCGTTTCCTGTGGCGATGTGATAAGGGTGGAAAAAATAAACGCGGAGCCTGGAAGTAGCGTCGGCATAACGAATGTCCTGCTCCTTGGAAAAGACGACGGACCTGTGACAGGTACTCCGTTCCTGGAGGGAGCCTCAGTGGAAACCACTGTCGTTAAACACGGCAAAGAGGATAAAGTGATAGTGTTCAAGTACCGCCGCAAAAAGAACTATCGAAGGTTCCGGGGACACAGACAGCAGTACACTGAACTAAAGGTGGAAAGTATAAACGAGTAAACACGGCCCGGTACTGATAACGGTTAAATCTTCGAAAGAGGGGATTTATTCCATTTCTTCCGAAGGACATGCGGGTTTAGCTCTCAGTGGGAAGAATATAGTCTGCGCTTCCGTATCTACTTTGATGCTGGCGCTCTGGCTGGGGCTCGAAGAAATACTCAAACTTGACAATGTAAAGAAGAGCATAGATAAGAATAAACCGGAGATGTGTTTCGAATGGGATCCCGGTATACCCGGGGCGAAAATATTGGGACAAACAATTGCGGCGTCCTTCAAAGCTTTGGCGAATTCCTATTCGGACTATGTAAAATATCGCGAGATCAATCAGGAGGACGGAATGGAATGAAATTTACATTTGACATCCAATTTTTCGCTCATAAAAAAGGCCAGGGCAGCAGTTCAAACGGCAGGGACAGTAATCCGCAGTATCTCGGAATCAAGCGAGGCGACGGCTCGCTCGTGGCGGCGGGCACTATAATAGTCCGTCAGCGAGGAACGAAATACCATCCTGGGCGCAATGTAGGCAGGGGTAAAGACGACACTCTCTTCGCGCTGGCGGGAGGGAAGGTTTCTTTCGTGACAAAAGCGAACCGCAAGTTTGTTACGATCCTTCCGGAAGAAGCACTGTCGTAATATTATAAACCTGCGGCGGCCCGAATATAAAAGCGAAGCATTCATAGTGGAGGGGGGAGCCAGAACCGCCGGCTCCCTTGTTTCATCTTGCGACGTTCAAATTATGTAAGATGCGGCGGCGGTTTTTACGATCTCTGGAGACTGTGAACGATTATGAAATTTATTGATGAAATAACTATCTCTGTCTGTGGGGGCAATGGAGGAAGCGGCTGTATGAGCTTTCTTCGTGAAAAATTCCGGCCGAATGGCGGTCCTGACGGAGGGAACGGAGGGCGAGGCGGGGACGTTGTCCTCAAGGCAGTCACAAACCTTCAAAGTCTCGCCGATTTAGAACACAGGAGACGTTTTACCGCGAAAAACGGAAACCACGGCGAGGGAAATTCCCGTAATGGCAGAGCGGGAGAGTCCGTGATCATTCCGGTTCCCTGTGGAACGCTTGTTTTTGACTCCGAAAGCGGAGAGGGAATTGCTGACCTTGTGGAGGCGGGTGATATTTGTATAGCGGCCATAGGCGGCAGGGGAGGGCGAGGCAATAAAGTATTCGCAAGTTCTTTGCGCAGGGCTCCGCGTTTTTCGGAAAAAGGGGAGCGCGGCGAGGAACGACTACTGCGCCTTGAATTAAAGCTAATAGCGGATATAGGTCTGACAGGACTGCCAAACGCCGGGAAATCCAGCATCCTTGCCTCGGTGTCAAATGCAGCGCCCAAAATAGCGGATTATCCGTTCACAACGCTTTCACCCAATTTGGGAGTTATTTCCACCGACGTCGATTCCGTTGTGCTGGCCGACATACCTGGTCTCATAGAAGGAGCGAGCCGTGACAGAGGCCTCGGCATATCATTTTTGCGGCACATCGAAAGAACGCGTATGTTGGTACACGTTCTCGATTTGTCGTCCGGCGATGCGGAAACCGTAAAGCATGACTGGTGCGTCGTCATGTCGGAAATGGAGCGATACGATCCCGAACTAAGAGGCCGTCCCTGTATAGTAGTGGGAAATAAGTCCGACCTGTGCGAGGATTTGTCGGAGAAATCCGAATCACTCGCCGGATTTTTTTCGGGTATGGGAATGGAGTTCATGGCTGCTAGCGCTCTCACTGGAAAAAATATTCCCGAGCTGACGAAACGCGTTATAGATTTTTCACGAGAGCACCCGCGGCCCAAGGGAGAAATCCGCATTTTCTCCGACGTAAGGGTTCTTGAGATGCGTGATCTCCAACAAGGCGCCGCGAAACATAAAATACAGATAGTGCCGACTTCTGACGGCGGTTTTCGTGTGATTTGCCCTCAGTTGGAACACGCGGCGGAGCGGTACGACCTCTCGCAGAGCGAAAACACGGCACGCTTCACTCGACTGCTTCGAAAATACAGAGTCGAGGAATTGCTTACGGCCGCCGGAGCGGCGGTGGGTTCATCTGTGTCGATAGGTCATTCGAGTTTCGATTTCTATCCGGACAATGACTGACTCGGAGGATAATTTTCAAACAAATCGGGAAAAAATAGGCATTATGGGAGGGACTTTCGACCCAATACACTATGGGCATCTCTTTGCCGCCGAAGAAGCGCGCGTCGCTTTGTCCTTGAGACGGGTCATTTTTGTTCCATCCGGGAATTCACCGCACAAAAGCTACGCGTCCATGGCTTCCGCGGAGGACCGTTACGCTATGACAGCGGTTGCCATAGAAAACAATCGGTATTTCGAGATATCCAGAATTGAAACGGACAGAACTGGGACAAGTTATACATCCGACACTCTCAGGGAATTAGCCCGTATTCATATCAACGCGGACCTTTTCCTTATCACTGGTCTCGACGCCGCGCTCGACATTCCCAACTGGCACAAACCACACGAAATTTTATCGCTCTGTACAGTCGTAGTAGTTGCGAGACCCGGCTATATTCGTGATAAAATAAGAGAGTTGGACGATATTATACAGGATTCTTTGCTCATATTGGACACGGACCTGATTGACATATCGTCGACGGCAATCAGGCGGCATGTGCGTACAGGCGAATGTGTCCGGTATATGACTCCGGACCCGGTTTGGAGGTATATCGTGGATAAAAAACTCTACTCCCGCACGGAGGCGTAAAAATAACGATGTTCAAATGGAAAAATATTTTGATATTTCTGCTTTTGGCCTCGTTCTCGTTTGGGGTTGGAGTGCGTTACAGATTCAAACAGATATCTCCGCCGCCGGTCAAACCAAATAGCGATGCCCCGGTCGTTTCGGAGGATAACGGCGGTGAGCCGGAACAGACGAAACTCGATATAGCTGGCAGGATAAACATACTGGTTCTTGGCGAGGACAATGTCGAAGGGTCGAGGCGTTCGGATACGATAATGCTGGCTACGCTTGATGTCGATAACAATAACATCAGGGTTCTATCCATACCTCGCGATACGCGAATGCTGATCCCCGGTTACGGCAATCAGAAGATAAACCATGCCTACGCTTACGGCAGAACGGAACTAGTCCGCGCTACGCTGGAACGTTTTCTGGGCATTCCGATATCGTACTACGTCAAGATAGATTACGATAATTTCCCAAAGCTTGTCGATCTGGTCGGGGGAGTGGACATATTCGTGGGCAAAACTATGAAATACATAGATGTGAGGGGACATCTCGATATAAATATTCCGGCTGGAAAACAGCGTATGAATGGCGAAACCGCTTTGAAATATGTCCGCTTCCGCAAGGACGCGCTGGGTGACATAGGGCGGGTTCAACGCCAGCAACAGTTCATGAAAGCTCTGCTGCACAAGATGTATGAACCTGAAAATTTGTTGCGCTTCACGTCGATAGTCGACGAGATTAAAAACACCATCGTAACGGATATGCAGCCCAGCACCATTTTACAGCTCGGTTATTTCGTGCGAACACTCGACAAGGAGACCGACAAAATCTTCTTCATGATGCTTCCGGGAGCGGCGTCAATAATCGACAATCTGAGCTATTGGGTATGCGATCGCAGCGAAGTGGAGCCGTTCCTTACGGCAAACACCGATCAGCTCAAAGAGATGACGAAGAAAGCGCGCAGCGCCGTTACTGACGCTGACAACTACTCCCCGGATCACCCGGACGGGGTGAAGCCGCCTGAGGTTCAAGCGGCTGAAGCTATGCCCGCGCCTCTGGACATATCGCAAATTATCGCGAATATTCCCGAAGCGGTGGCGGTCCTGAACGGAACTGGGAAGAACGGAGTAGGCCAGTCAGTGGCGTCACACCTCCAGAAGATGGGAGTAGAAGTAGCGCACATCGGCAACGCCAAACATTTCGACTACAGATCGAGTAATATAATATATCCCGAAAAACCGTCCGAAAACGATCGCACGACCGCGAAACTCCTTTCACAGTTATGCGGGATTAGCGCCGCTCTTACGAAAACCAATAACCAGGCGTCTTATCCGTCGTTGATAGTAGGGCACGACTACGAATCTCTTCTGAAGAGGCTTCAAAACAGCTACACGCAGATGCAATAATATATTAAGCATATAAGGCCATTACTAAACAAGGAGAAAGATATGTATGCCTGATGAAGTCATGCAATTTGCTGAAGAATACATGCCCGTAATAGAGGCGCTGAGCGAGAAACACGCTTTCGATCTCGACTTTATCGACTTGCGTTTTGTGTCTGGTTTCACCGACGCGTTCATAATTGCGACAGCGTTATCCGAGATAAACGCGCGCGCGCTTTTGGAGGCCACAACGGAAGCTCTCGATAAAATGGGACTGGGTTATAAGATAGAAGGAGCTGAAAGCACCCGCTGGAGGCTCGTTGATGCCGGAAATGCCATAATTCACATATTCAGCAGAGCAGGAAGGGAGTTCTACAAGCTCGAACGCTTATGGGGCGATGCTCCGTCCGTAAGGTTCGAAAATAAAGACTGATAAGAGACAAAAATGACCGCCAAAAATGTCTTATAATATTTGTTATGTCAAATTGAGTTCGGAGCTTCCAATTTTGTCCGAATTTTTAACGTACTCGTGATTCGTAAGACATAAAATTATAACAATACTTTGAACACTATTTTTATGACATTTTTACTATTTTCTAAGGTTCCCTTTGGAGCGTGAAGGTCGTCGGGAAACAGCACGCAGTAATAACCTTCGCGAAGAGGTATCCATAGGCTTTCTCCTTTGTAATAAGCCAAATCTTTAGCCTCGTCGAAATTTCCTACAGGTTCCGGATAATTTTGTCCTAGATGACTGAATCCTATTACTTCTTCACCTTTAACAACATACTGAATATCCGCGTATTTTTTATGCGATTCGAGGAGGCATTGTTCGCGTGGAATGGTATTGTACATTTGTACGCTCGCGTAAAGACCATCCGTGATATCGATCCTGCCTGATTTTAGTACTTTTGCATCTACATTTTCGAGGAACTTGAAAGCCTGTTCGAATCTTTCCCCGAGACCGTAATAAATACGCGCGTTTTTTAAAGAATCTAAAATCATTCAGGGCCGCGCCTCGTTATCTTTATCGTGCTAGCTGTCGCGTCGACTTCAACAAAGTCGCCTGTACGGATTATTTCGACCGGATCTGGCTCTACCTGATCGAGCGTCGGTATTTCGGCCAGTATCGCGCCGACTGCTGTTACCTGTTCTATCTTGCGGTTGATTATCGCCGCGGGGGCAACACCGTTGCTTGCCGCTTCGTAGAGTATGTATGAACCCCCTGTGGAACCTTTGCCGGTAGGGTAAACGAGTACCTTCCCCTTGACGTTCTGTCGGAACAAGGGGTGCCCATGTTCTATAAATTCGCCAGTTAGCGTGTCGATACCACCTACAAAACTGATAGTCTTATCGGTTACGATTGCCTCTCCTGATGATTTCCCTTTTACGACTGTTCTGCCTTTGAGAATGGTTTCCATCCCAGTATCCCCTACGCGTGTCCTGTAAGAGCTATCTTGATACAGTCCTTGACGCCGTAGACAGCAGTTGGTAATTTACCCATATTCCAGGCATAGTGGGCCATTTTGGGAGAATTTGTCACCATCGCTTTGTAACGTTTTTTCTTCCTGAACTCTGGTAGAAACGCGTGAGCTGGGCAGGTGTCACAGATGATCCATGCACCAGCTTCCTCAATGATGGACAGCAACCCGCATCTTTTCGCGAGTGTTTTTATAGGTAAACCCGTCTGTATCCAGAATTCGATGCCTTTTTTTATCTTCTGACCTTCTAGAAACCGTGCTATTTCTTCGATCTCCTGAATGGATGCATGAGGACAACCTATAAAAACGAGTGAGAAATTTTCCGTTAAGTCTGCTCTGAGCCTTTTGGCGGTTTCACGAATTTCTCTTTCTGCCACTTTAATAATCTTTTCGGGTTTGCGTGGACCCATGGCGGATTTAAGCGTAGGCGCCTCAGGTGTTACTTCAATGACATGAAAAAGCGCGACAGCACCGGTCGTCGCCAATGCTGAACCGAGCTGTTTCAGCGCGTCATTTGAGACGTCTGTTGACAGACCCGTAAATATCGGGACGCCGTCACTTACAATCTCTCCGACGTAAAAGCCGAGCACGCCATAGTCAGAAACCTCGTTCATTTTCGCCTCGACTTCGACGATAATTTGACCGTATCTGTTTTCCTCCAGATGATAACCGTAAGCCGGAACAACCCCCGTAAGCGACGCCGCCAGCCCTACTGGACCGCCGTTACGGTTCGTACGCGCTCCCAGAATTGAGTTCGCATAGATGACCGCTGACGACTCACCCCAGCAGCAATGCTCACCAAAGCGAGGCACATGCCCTACAAGATACGGAGAACAGCAGTGTGTTGGAAATGCGCCCATCTTAACGAATAATTCTGTCAAGTGCTTCTGTTGG
>JAISYN010000029.1 GCA_031269915.1 Synergistaceae bacterium | reverse complement strand
AGGCCGTAATTCACCAGAACATCCATGATATGGTCGATGCCCTTATAGGCTTCCGGCGCTTCCTCATACAGCAGGTTCACGTCGTGGCAGACGGTCTCGCTTCCAATGCGCGTTTCGTGGATCGCGCTTCGGTCGTACTTGTCTTTCAAACGGCCTTTGCAGAGAGAACGGGGCCACTTCCGTCCGGCGCCGTGAGAAAGCGAGTGTAGGGAAACGCCCGTTTCTCCAGACGGCGCCGCGATGTAAGTGAAACTTCCGCGTGAACCTGGAATGACCACCGGCCCTAAAAGAGCGCTGACGGCCCCTTTGCGGTGGAGATATCTCTCCGCGTTTCCCTCGCGGCGTTCCATAAAATTGTGGCGGCAGTCGATCAGCGTTTTGAGTTCTGACGAACAACCGAGATGATCCGTAAGTTTTTTCGCGACCATGAAACGGTTGCGGGAAGCCCACATAAGCGCGCAATCGTGCGCGGCCATATAGGCGGCGGCGCGTTCGTCTGCGGCTTCTATACCTCCGTAGTCGCCGAATTCGTCCATGACGCGTTCGCCATACCCGCGAGAGCCGCTGTGAACCAGAAGCAGAATTTTATCCTTGTCGATCCCGATGGCGTTGAACGCTTCCTTGTCGCAGACTTCTTCCACGAGCTGAAACTCCGCGAAGTGGTTTCCACCTCCGATCGTGCCCAAATCGATGATCGGGCATTTCTCCGGAAATGGGCTGTCGGCTGGAATATCGCGCAAAGATTCTATTTCATTGAGTTTTTTTACGAAATGCTCCTGCCTGAACTTTTTTACGCGACGATTCGTCTCGAAAAGCCCCATGCCGCAGCCCACGTCGTTGCCGATCAGATGAGGGTAGATGACGCCTTGAGTTTCGAGAACTATCCCGACCGGTATTTTGCCGGGATGCAGATCCGGCAGCCCAACGGCGCGCGTCACGCCAGGCAGCGCCGCGACATTTTTCAACTGATCCAAGGCGTCTTGTTCCATCCATAGCTTTTCGTCAGCGATGACGGTAATCCTGTTTTGCTCCGGATCAGTCATCAATACCCCTTTTCTGCAAATTTTTACAAACCATGCAAGTCATTTCTCTACAACCTGAAAATTTTCACGATATGCTTTCCCGTCATGCGACTCGCCTTTTTAATGGCTCATCTGGAAGCTTTTCGGCGTTTGGCTACATTTGCTTCAGCACGTAATACGTATAACGTTTGTCGCCGATTTTTTCCATCGTTCCGTCGTCCGCCAACTCACGCGGCAAATCCCTGACACGTCTTCTTCCGAGACCCGAAGCATCGGCAAACTCATCGACTGCGCCTTGGCCGTTCTTTTCAATGAAGTCGATGATGCTTCTTTTTTCTATCGGCAGTCGGCGCCGATAGTCCCCGATTGACCGCCGATGGAAACATCCGCTTCTTTCCGTTTGAATGTGACTTTGAAAAAAGCTGTAAACTCAAATTTCGGATCGGCTATGTTTGCCTCGCGAGCCGCGTTTCTCATGCGTCCGATGCCGGTTCCCATCTGCTCGATATAGCCGATGCGAAAGAACATTTTTGCGATGATTGGGTTACGTATGACGCTCACGGCGCCGAAATTCTCAGGCGAGATTCCTTTGCAGACGCCGCCGGGACTTACAATATCCACCCGGTCATCAAAAATCTCCACCATCACGCGGGCGCCGTTCTCAAAATAATCCCTGTGACATGCGGCGTTCACCACAGCTTCACGCAGGGCGTCCTCCGGCAGTTCCAGAATATTCTTCCGGCCCGGCCCCTCGATTTTGCAACTGACGCGAAGGTGCTTTTTCAAGAAAACGATGGCGTCGTCCACGTTTCCGACGATATCTCCGTTGAGTTCTTTCGCGTCGAGGATATGGGCTTTGTGCGTCCCTTCATAAACAGCGCAGACGATGCCGGCATGACGGAAAACAACATCCTCATCGTTGATGCGAAAGAACAAAGCTCCGGCGTTGGTGAAACAGAGTTTATCGCCTGCTTCTCCGGCACACTTCAGATTTTTCAGGATAGTTTCACGGTCAAGGACATCGCTTAACTTCGCCTTCTTGATAAATCTCTTGTAGGCAATCTCATTAAACCTTTCATCAATCGGCAGATCCTTCCGAACAATTTCGTCGTACCGCACCAGTCCCTCGCTATATAAAAATTCAAAGAGACTGTCCCTGTCGAGTTTCCGCGAGTAGGGGCCGGAACGCAAATAGAAACCCGCTGGGCAGAAGTACGGCTTATCCGTTCCCTCCGGAACCGTCAGGATGATGATATTATCCTGAACTTCAAGCTTGACGTCAAGGCGCGGCTCTATTTCATTCAAAGAGTCCTGAATGCGCGAGCGGACGGCATTGCTCGCATCTGTGCCGACGATATGACTGTCGTCGCGAACGCCGATGTAGACCTTGCCGCCGGAAGCATTGGCGAAAGCGCAAACCTGAGTGGGAAGGTCTTCGTCGGGACTTTCCTTGAACTCAACCTCATGGCTTTCACCCTCGCTGAGGATGGCATCCCAATATATAGTCATAAATTGCCTCCCTACCTATAGCTTGTCGCCTTTGATGATGTTTATGACCTCATTGAACGCTTCGTCGAAATTCTTTCCGAACAATAAGGTCTGAAAATCGGTTGAGTGAGAGTAATCGTTTTAGTTCGGATTCATTTCATCCAAGACCTGTCGCGCCGCTCCAGCAGTAATTACGATGGGAATCACAATATTACCCTGTTGAAGCGACAATTTTGCTTGCTCCAAAACCCATCCGACACGACTGAATCGCCGCCGATAAGCAATGAGGGGTGGTTTCGCCGCAAGCCATAAAAAAACATGAACATCGAGAAGCAGCTGCATTACATGTACTGCGCAAAATCTTCCAACGGTTCGTCGAAATCGTCCGACATCCATTTCTGGCCTTCAAAAACGCCATAAATGTCCGCAGCGCGGTTTACGGGTTCCTCCTGGTTTTTGGGAGCTTCAACTATGACGGTCACTTTGACTTTCCCGGTGGGGGAATCCTTGGGCAAGTCGAGGTTCAGACTCAGTTTATGGTCGTCGGTAATGACTGCTTCCGTGGTGATGGGTTTCATAGCGTGCTTCTGTCCAGATGGAGTTGAAAAGAAATTTACGGGTGTAAGCATAAGCGCCATAACGGCGTTGATGGCGGCAGCGGACATCTCCACTCAACCGGCCTGGGCGACCAAACCCTGATTGTCTCAATCTATGGAACTGCGGCGAGACTTGACGAGATTGCGTCGACGAAGGTGGGAGAGTTTCATTCGACAGGTGAATCCCCGCATGCTGCGTTTATGGGCAAAGGCCAAAAAATCATGACGCCAAAAATCAGAACGCCAAAAAATCAGAACATTTGGTCTTGACCCGAAAACGAGTATTTAATACGCTGCCTCCTGGATTTCCTTGTGACGAATTTCTGCGGCGACAGTCCTGATTCGGGAGCATTTCTATTTTATTCCGGAACCAGGGCGAGACATGAGAAAATGAGTCAATCTGCCGGGAGCAGCCGATTAAAATTCCTGGCCGCCGTCGCCCACGATTCATGCTCGAAAACGTCACTGGAGTAGGACTTAAAGTTATGCGCTCTCATCAGTTGAGGTGCTCACGGGCTTCGCTCCAGTTTGAAGAAGACGTGAAAATCGTACAGATTTAATTTTTGCTCTGTCATGAGAATCTTGCTGCTGCTGATGAATCTGGACATGACGTTGGATAGAAGCCAGCGGCTTTGGAAACTATTAAAGACGACAAAGCCG
>JAISYN010000015.1 GCA_031269915.1 Synergistaceae bacterium | reverse complement strand
CTTGAGCAGTTCGTCGACAAGCTGTACTTGACTTGTCGCGTCAAGCGCACTTGTCGGCTCGTCTGCCAGCAATACGTCGGGGCGGAGCGCCATGACGAGAGCTATGGCGACCCGCTGGTTCATTCCCCCCGAGAGCTGTGCCGGGCAGCTTTTCAGGATTCGCGCCGGATCGGGAAAACCCATGCGCGCGAGCAATATCTCCGCCTCCGTCAATATCTCGCTTTTTTTGATCTTTCTATGGGCTCGCATCGTTTCGCAAAACAAATCGCCAATCTTACGGATCGGGTCCAGTGAAGCGCCTGGTTCCTGAAAAACCATGCCGATTCCGGCACCTCTGAGTCTGCGCAGATCGCCGGGCGGCATATCGCGGAGATTTTGACCGTGATAGAGTATCTCGCCTTCAACCTTGCCCAGCCTGCCGGGCATTCTCAAAACGGCATTCAACAGAGTGGTTTTCCCGCAGCCGCTTTCTCCGATCACGCACACGATTTCTTTTTCGTGCATATGAATGGATACGTCGTGCAGGACAGCATCTCCATTGGGATAGCTGACCGACAATCGGTGAATGTCCAGCAAACCTATGTGTTCCACGCGCCGCCGGCTATATACTGCCTCTCGACGTTTCCGCCGTGATATGATAGTAGTCCACAGGGCTTTGAATTATGCCGGTGACGCCCAGCTTTGTGACCATAAACATATTGAGGTGGAACATATAGCAATAAGAACTGTCCGACGTGGCGATACGCTGAATTTTCACGGCGTAATCGGCGCGTTTCGCGCCCTCGAATTCAGAGGCCATCTCCGACAGGAGGCGATCCACTTCGGGGTTGCTGTAACGGCCAAAATTGGCGCCTTTACCCGTCCCCATCGTAAAATTCAGGTAAGAAAACGGGTCGCCGGTTGGCGTCGTTACATACGCATAAGTGCAGATGTCGAAATTACCGGAGCGGAGGTGTTGATCCACGCTGTCCACCTGTTCATAGTCGACGCCGATGCCAAGTTCCGTCAACGCCGACTGGAACGCTTGTGCCGATTGAGGCAAGCCTGCTCGCCCATAAGTGAGGAGTTTGACGGATACTTTTTTGCCGTCTTTATCCAAGAACCCGTCTCCGTCGGAGTCGGTGTAACCGCTCTCAGTCAGCAGAGCCTTCGCTCCTTCGGGGTCGTAACTCGGCACATCGGGGAACAAGTCATCGTTTCCATAGCTGAGAGACGAGGGAAACGCGGCTTTTGTCGCCGTCCCCGCGCCGTTCAACAAAACAGCGCCATATGATTTCTTGTCTACAGCCATACATATCGCCCGGCGGAAGTTCCGGTCTTTCATCCATTCGCGCTCGAGGTTGAAATAGAGCATGTAAACGCGGGTAGTGGCCGCCTTCATAACGTTGAAGCGATCGTCGTTCGAGAACGTTGTCAGTGTATCGTAAGACAAACCATACGCAGCGTCGACTTCACCGTTCTGCATGGCCAGCGCCAGGGTATCCACATCGGGAATGGCCTTGACCGTAACGCTCTTGCTCTTCGGCGCGCCGCCCCAATATTTCGCAAAGGGTTCGAGATACGCCTTGTCGTCGGGAACGTATTCTTTGATGACATAGGGTCCTGTACCTACGGGATACATGTTGAAATCCACCTTGCCGTTGTCAGCGGAAGCATCGACGATGCAGGCGTAGGGATCGCAAAGGGCGTTCAGGAGCGTGGGGTTAGGGACAGTTGTCGTGATTGCCACCGTATTCCCCTCGGCCGAGATGGATTCGATCATCAAGTCGGACGCGGCCCGTTCGTTGACGGCGATTAAGCGTTCGAGGCTTGCTTTTACCGCAACGCCATTCATGGTGTTTCCATTATGAAACATAACGCCGTCACGAAGCGTCAGAGTCCAGGTTCGCGTGTCTTCCGAAAGTTTGTAAGCTTCGACGAGAACAGGAACCACCTTGAGGTTTTCATCCAGTTTGAACAGCGTTTCCCCGACGCCGTAGCGGATGGTAGCCCATCCATTGTATTTATCGGCAGGGTCGATTTTTGAAAACGTGTAAGTCCCGAAGATGAAATCGGACAGTTCCGCGCCTTGTGCCGCCACAGGAATGGAATTCACAGCGAACAGTAAAAATACGAGCAGTACCGGAAGATTCCTTTTCATAGATTTCGATCCCCTTTCGTTTTGATAAAAATATGCTGAGAATTGAGCGGATCCAATACGTCCCGGACGCTATCGCCCAGGAGATTAAACAGTATTGACGTAAAAAAAACCGCGCACCCGGGGTAAATGACGAGCCAGGGCGCCTGCTGCATCAATCCGCGCCCGTCGGAGAGCATACTGCCCCACTCCGCCGCGGGAGGCTGCGCGCCAAGTCCGAGGAAAGACAGGCCGGAAAGCCCCAGAATCGCGCCGCCGATGTTCAATGACGCAGTGACGATCACGGGGCGCATGGCGTTGGGCAAAATATGCCGAATCAAAATATTGAAAGAGCTTTGACCGTTCAGGCGGGCGGCGTACACAAAATTCTCCCGCCGCAGCGACAGGACGTAGCTTCTAGCCAAACGCGCGTACTGAGGCCAACCGGTCGCGGCAAGCGCGATGATGGAGTTCTTCAGGCCCGAGCCGAGTATTCCCGCCACCGCCAAAGCAGGCGCCATTCCCGGAAACGCCAGAAAAATATCCACAACGCGCATTAAAATCATATCCGTCCCTCCGCCGAAATACCCTCCGGCAATGCCGACGGCGCAGCCTATGGCGAGAGTAATCCCGACAACGGCCAACGCCGAAAAAATGGAAGTCGCCGCACCCCATAACACGCGTGAATAAACACAGCGTCCAAGCCAGTCGGTTCCAAAGGGAAACTGTCCGCCCGGTTTTTTTTTAGCGTTGAACAGGTTGGCTCTGTTGGGGTCATTGGGCATAAATCTCGGCGCGAACAAAGAAAATGAACACAATGCCAAGACAAAAGCGAGCATAACGCAAAGTTTGACGCGGGCGGCATGAATTTTGCTCATCAGCGCACCCACAATCCTTGCCGGACACGTGGATCGAGAAAATAATAAGACAAATCGGTCAGCAAATTGATTATGACGTAAATGACGGACATCCACACGACAAACGCCTGAATGACAGGGTAATCGCGCGTAAGAATCGCGTCCATGGCCATGTAACCCATTCCGCGCCAGACAAAAATCCGCTCAACTGCCGCGGTTCCGCCCAGAAGCGAGCCTATCGACAACGAGAGCAAAGTGATGATTGTGAGCATGGCGTTGCGCAATACGCTATGAAACAAGACCGTGCGCTCCCGAACGCCCCGCGAGATCGCGCCGTCCACGTAGCCGCGTCCAAGCTGCTCCAACACGGCGGCGCGCACTTGGCGGATATACTTGCCCGTCATTGGTATCGCCAAAGCAAGCGTAGGGAGTATGAGCCCTTTCGGGGTATCGGACGCGAGTACTGGAAGTAATTTGAGTTTGAGGGCAATGAAATATAGAAGCATCAGCGAGACGAGAAAATTTGGCAGGGCATTTCCCAAAAAGCTCAAAAACCCGATCACATGATCCATAGCACGGTTTTGTTTTATCGCCGCGAGAACTCCAAGCGGAACCGAGAGAAAAATTGTCGCCAAAACCGAAGTCGACGTCAATAGCAGCGTGCGCGGCAAAGCCTGCATTAAAGCGTCTGAAACGAGCTGCCCGTCAATCAGCGACACACCCATGTCACCCTGAACGAATTTCGCCAGCCACGAAAGGTACTGTTCCAGAAAGGGTTTGTTCAATCCCGCCTTAACGCGCATGGACTCGATCAGCTCCGGCGAAACCGGTATTCCCTGCGCCTGCATGAGCATTTCCACCGGATCGGACGGTGACAGGAACATCAGTCCGTAAGTCAGCAGAGTAACGCCTAACAAAACGGGAATCAGCGACAACAACCTCCCGATCACGTAACGCGCAATCGAATATCCGTTTCTCGCGGGAATATTGGACATCGCGTATCACTTTCACGCCGGCTTCGAGGCCGAAATCATGAACATGGGCGTCGCTCCATAAAGCAATTTTTCCTTGCCGTCCCAAAGTCCATCAATAATATTTTTCTCGAAAGAAATGCCGGTAAAGCCCGCCTGCTTCAAAATAGGGACATCCCACTCGGGGCGGATGCTGTTTCCCAGACGATGAGGCGCCTTCTTCCTGTATTCTTCGGATTCTCTTTTTCCCTCCCCGCTGAAGGTGGAACCGTAGCGCCGCAGACATTCTTCTTCCCGTCGGATAAATTCTTCGAGCAATTCCTGATCGATTTGCAGAAGGTGCCAATTCGCGTCGAAAATAAGCAGCACTCCTTTCGGGCGCAGCACTCGGAACCATTCGGAATACGCCTTGCGGTGATCGCGCAAAGCGTGTGTAACATTACGGCTGACGACGAGATCGAAGGAATTGTCTGCGAAGGGCAGGGCGTGGCAGTCGCCTTTAACAAACAGCGGATGCACATTGCATGTCGCGGCGTTGGCCGCGGCGTGTTTCAGCATGTCGCCGGAACTGTCCAGGCCGGTCACCCTGTGTCCATTACGGGAAAGCACGATGCTAAAGAACGCCGGGCCGCACCCCGCATCCAAAACATCCAGTGCGTCTTTTCGAGGGGCGTTCGCAAGAATCCTTTTCATCCACGCGTCAACTCGAAAGCTGTCGAGCTCGTCGTGGATGATCCGGCTGTAGTTGCCCGAGGCCGCCGACCAGTGTTCATCGATCCTGCGCTGCTCTTCTTCCCCGGCGAGGGGCTGACCTGCCGGCGGTTTTTCCGCGCAGAGAACAAAATCGCTGACCACTGATTTTTTTTCGTTGGAAGCGCTGTCTGTGAAAAATTTGCGGCTGACCTCGAAATTGATTCGGCAAACGCCAAGGCTCAAAAATTGCTCAATGTCCCAGTGAGGTCTGCGCACACGAGACAAAGGCAAATCACGGGCAATTTCGTTGATGGGGGTTGGGTCGACGCCGTAGCATCGATGGTTGTCTCCAGATTGATCCTGATCCTTCGCGCACAGATATTCTTCGTCATAATAATGGAGGTAATGATTGCCGTCTGCGACCAGCAAACGCCCGCCCGGTCTGAGAAGGCGTATCCATTCGCGATAGGCGTTTTCCGGATGCTCCAGATTCCATACAAGATTGCGCGACACAATATAGTCGAAACTTTCATTCTGGAATGGAAGATTTTGCACGTCGCCTCGCAGCGTCGAAACCTCGACCCCCATCTCCGAAAAATTATCGCGCGCCCGGGTGAGCATTTCCTCGGAGCAATCGACCGCCGTGACGGTATGACCCTCCTGAGCCAGCAGGATGGAAAAAAATCCGGGGCCGCACCCCGCGTCCAAACACGAAAGCGATTTCCCGACAGGAGCGGAGCTCCTCAGCAGGTCTCGAAAATATTCGTCGACGCTCGTCTCAAATTGCTCATGAATGGTAAGGGAGTACCCTTCCGCGCGACTGTCCCAATAAGCGCCGATCTGTTCAAGGTACATCATAAATCTCCTCCATCATGATGCTTATCCAATGTACTAGGCATAAACCCGCGTTCCTTTCCGTACTGTGTTGGTGTGGAAGCTTTCGGTTCAAGTATAACACAAAATTTTAAAATCGTGTTACTCTGGCAAATCAAGCGTAACTCAAAAGGGATCAGCCTCTCGATCCCTATTCCCCTATTTTCCGAAAAAATATCGACCTGACTTTTCTGCCGATTTATTTAACACGCAAAAAATGCTGATAGGGTATGTGGGTATGTGCTGCAAATGGAACCAAAACTCCGGTTCGCAAAAAATAAAAAAGTGATACTCTATTATGAAACCCCGTAGTGGCTTCTTTCTTTTCTATAAGGCAACACAACATCAGTCCTCACCTAAGAGGGGCGAAATAAACCCTAATG
>JAISYN010000359.1 GCA_031269915.1 Synergistaceae bacterium | reverse complement strand
CCCTTCGAGGAGACGGCGCGCAGGAACGCGGGCAGGGAGGAACTGATCGAGAAGATAGACATCGGCGGCGTGTCCCTCATAAGGGCGGCCGCGAAAAATTTCGCGCGCGTCGCGGTGATCACGGATCCGGCCGATTACGAGCCGCTGATGCGGGCCGTGAAAAACGGCGGCCTGTCCGAATCGTTCAGACGCGACCTCGCGATAAAGGCGTTTCTCGCCACATCGCTCTACGACGCGACGATTCACGAAGGACTCAAGGACGCGCTGGGATACTCCGGCGGCGATGAGGACGAGATAACCCTGCCGCTCCGCAAGGCCCAAAAACTGCGCTACGGCGAGAACCCCTGGCAGCGCGCGTCGCTATACATGCCGACGCTGGCCGGCGCTCCTTTCACGCAGCACTCCGGCAAGGAATTGTCGTACAACAACCTGCTCGACCTCGACGCGCTCTTGAACAGCGGCGCCATATTCCGCGACGCGAACGCCTGCGTCATAGTGAAGCATACCACCCCCTGCGGCGTCGCCGAGGCGGCAGCCGGCGCCGAGGACGAGACCGAAGCGTACAGGCGCGCGCTCGCCTGCGATCCCACGTCCGCTTTCGGAGGCATTGTCGGGTTTACTGGGCGCGTCGGTCTGCGCCTCGCGAGGCTGATCGCGGAACATTTTTACGAGATACTGGCGGCGCCCGAGATAACGCCAGAGGCGATAGAGTTTCTGAAATCGGCGAAACCCAACCTGCGCGTGCTCACGCTCACCGGCGGATACACGCCCAGGACCAGAGTGACGGGCAATAGGACGGGGTTCCTCGTCCAGTCCGAAACGCTGCCGACGCCGCCCTCGCCCGGCGATGGGAAATGGGTTGGAACGCCGCGCGGCGACCTGTGGGACGACCTCGTCTTCGCGTGGAAGGTCGCCTGCCTCGCGAAGAGCAACGCGATAGTCCTCGCCTCCGGCGGCGCTTCGGTGGGCATAGGAAGCGGGTTCACCAACAGGGTCGACGCGGCGGAATACGCCGTAAAAATGGCGCGGGACAAGGCGCGCGGCGCGGTGATGGCGTCGGACGCCTTCTTCCCGTTTCCGGACACGGTGGAACTGGCCGCGGCGGCGGGAGTGGCCGCGATAATTCAGCCGGGCGGCTCGATCCGCGACAGGGAAGTGGAGGCGCGCGCACTGGAACTCGGCGTCAGCATGTTCGTCGGCGGCGTCCGCACGTTCAGGCATTGATCATGAAATCGCCTGCCGATACTCTGGTGCTGGGCGGCGGCGGACGCGAACACGCCATCGCGCGTATGCTGTCCGAATCGCGCGCGACGGGACGCGTACACTGCGCGCCGGGCAACCCCGGAATCGCGGCGCTGGCCGAGACGCACGCGCTCGATATCCGCGACGGAACCGCGGTGACGGATTTCTGCCTGTCGCATGACATAGACCTCGTTGTGATAGGCCCGGAAGCGCCGCTCACGGCCGGAGTCGCCGACGCCCTGCGCGGAGCGGGTATTCCCGTGTTCGGCCCCGGCAGGGACTGCGCGCGTCTAGAGGGCAGCAAGGTGTTCGCCAAATCGTTCATGAAAAGGCACGGCATACCGACCGCGCCGTTCGATATCTGCCGCGCGCTCGGCGAATGTGAGCGCGCGATCGAACGCCGCGAGCCGCCATACGTGATCAAGGCCGACGGACTCGCCGCCGGCAAGGGCGTTTTCCTGCCCGAACACAAGGCCGAGGCGCTCGGCATCTGCCGCGAACTCCTGGAAGGGCGGGCGCTGGGGGACGCCGGGCGCGCGATAGTGCTGGAGGACTATCTTCCGGGGCGCGAGCTGACCGTATTCGCCGTGACGGACGGCAAATCGTACCGCGTATTGCCTCCGAGCCGCGACCACAAACGGATATACGACGGAGACAAGGGGCCCAACACCGGCGGAATGGGCGCTTACTCGCCGGTCGCCCTCCCCGCCGGGCTGATGGACAAAGTGGCGGATGAAGTGCTGAAGCCGACGCTATCGGGCCTCGCCGCCGAAAACGTCCCTTACCGGGGCGTGATATACATGGGCCTCATGCTGCGTGAGGAGCGTGACGGCGTCAAAATTTCCGTGGTGGAATACAACGTCAGATTCGGCGATCCAGAGGCTCAGGCCGTGCTGCCGCTGTTGTCGGGCGATTTCGGCCTTTTGGCGCTCAAGACGGCACTGGGTGAACTCGAAGAATGTCCTGAAACGGTTTTTTCGGGCCACGCGCTGTGCGTCGTTCTGGCGGCGGGCGGATATCCGGGAGAATTTAAAAGGGGGGCCGAGATATTCGGCCTCGACCGCGACGCGGAATTTGAGGGCACCTATGTCTTTCACGCCGGAACGGCCGTGAACGGCGAGGGCAAAATAGTCTCGAACGGCGGAAGGGTGCTGGCCGCGACCGGTGTCGGCCCCACGTTCGAATCGGCGAAAGAGAGGGCCTACGCGCGCGCGTCGGCGATTCGTTTCGACGGGATGTATTACAGGCGCGATATCGGCTGGAGCGAGCGCGCGTGACGAAAGAAGCGTGAGCCGGTCATGTATATCACGAAAAAATTCGTCGAATCGGCCGGAGGCCCGCGTTCCGCGGCGGTACGTCAAGCGATGGTACAGGCGGGGGATAAACACAGGGTAGAGGCGTTGAAGATGTTCTTGATCTCGGTGGGCTGCTGTGAGATAACGCGCGGCGATATCGAATCTCTGGGGCTGAGCGCGCGCGAGAAAAAATACAGGTTTTGCGCCGCCCCATTGGTCTATGTGCTGCTGGACGCTGAAACTTTCAGCCGGTTCAAGCCCTTGACGAATGATATCGATTTGGAAGCCGCCCACATACGCAATGGCGTTATCGGGATAAAAAGAAGCGCGGCGGATGATTGATATATTGAAAAAGCTGAACGAAGATAAAGACAGGTGCGTTTTGATCGGAAGAAACGCCCTGAATATGTCTTTTTCCAGTAAATCCGAGGTCGTAAATCCATTTTATACGACCGATTACGATATCGTCTGTCCGGATTTAAAAACGGCGGCGGAGTGCGCGGAAATACTCAGGCAATCCGGTTTTGTAAATGACGGCGCGACGTTCACGGAAAGCAAAAATGGGGAGCTGGATGTTTTGCTCGCGGACACTGAATATCCCCAGGGCGTCATCGCCGAATATTACAATGTGCCATCGCTGAGGCCGTTATGGGATTCGAGGGTACGTAAAAACGACATTCTTGTCTCCGATAACGATACGCTTATCATGAACAAGCTGTTATACGCGCGGGAGAATGACGGCAAGGATTTAAAGACCATAGCCGTATATTTTACATTGGAGCCGGACAGGTTGGAGCCTTTCATCGAAAAGATAAGGAAGCATGAAGAGCCGGACGAAAGAGAAACAATGCTTTACTCTCTTTACGCCGGCATGGCCGGGAAAGAGGACGTCAGAAAGAAACTTGAGAAAATTATTTTGTCGGATATAGAAAACTCAAACGGATGAGTCCGTGACGAAAGGGGAATAATTAAATATGCCTGTTATCGGAATTATTGTGGGGTCGGCGTCCGATCTGGGCGCGGCGGCGAAAGCGGCGGAAATACTGGCCGAATTCGGCGTGGAATACGAGGTTGGCATAGCGTCCGCGCACAGAACGCCGGACGACGCTGTGAATTACGCCAATGGCGCGCGCGGCAGAGGCGTCAGGGTCATAATCGCTATGGCCGGCATGTCGGCCGCCCTGCCCGGAGTCATCGCGGCGCACACCACCCTGCCCGTGATAGCGGTTCCCATCGCGTCGGGAGCGCTGAACGGCGTCGACGCGCTGCTCTCCGCGGCGCAGATGCCGCCGGGCGTCCCGGTGGGAAGCGTCGGAATCGACGGCGCCAAAAACGCCGCGCTGCTGGCCGTTCGCATACTGGCGGTCAGTGACGAGAATTTGCGCGCGGCTCTGGAAAAATGGTCGGAAAAAGCGGCGGACGCGGCGCGGAAAAGCCG
>JAISYN010000352.1 GCA_031269915.1 Synergistaceae bacterium | reverse complement strand
GGCATCTCCACCGGGGACGATTACAGGGGGCGTAGGCGGGACAACGGATTCGAGAACACGGACGCGATGCTGAAGTGGGAGGACGCGCACTGGAGAGCGCGCGCGTCGTGGGTGAGACGGAACCGGGATTTGCCGTTAGCGGCTCCCGGGCGTGACGTACCGGGGCGGCCGAATAATTTCCCGGGCGCTCTGCTGGATACCACGAGGTGGGATCTGTCGCTGGGGCGCGAACAGGACGCCGGGGATGTGCGGTGGGGTTTGGAAGTCACGTATACGGAGCAGAAAAAAAAGTACGACAAAAGGACCTCTCACAATGTTATAGGAAGCCAGAATATCAGCAAGAGCGAGTACAACGCCGCGCGTTTGGGGATAGCGCTCGACGCGAGCGTTCCGCTGGGCGAGAGGCACTTTTTGGAATTTCTCGCGGAATACTCGGACGAACGTCTGAACATAAAAGGCGACTGGATATCCCGGAATCTGGGAATGCTGGACAAATACGACCGCAGCGACAGGAGCGTCACGCTGCAGGACACGATATCGCTCGACGGGGCGGGGACGTTTCTGGTTACTCCGTCGCTTCGGTGGCACGGGCAGGAGGACGAAGACCATCTCACGTGGCAGATAGCGTTTACGAAGGAGTTCTCGCCCGCGTGGATGCTGAAGGGCACGTTCGGCACATACGCCCGCGCGCCGAACATGTACGAGCGTTACGGCGACGGGGCCTTCATACTTCCCGCCGAGGACGATCTCGTATGGGAGACGGGCAGTCAGTACGACATCGGGGTTATATGGAACGGCGAATTGAGGGAACCGTGGAACGCGCGGGTGAACGCGTCGCTGTCGGGGTTCTGGCGAGACACGGACGACCTTATAGAGTTCATGATGGACAGCCCTCAGTTCGGCATTTACGCGAACGTGGCGGAGGCGGAGGTAAAGGGTATAGAGGCGGAGGCGGATATCGACTGGGAGAAGTGGAATTTTGGTGTTTCGGCCACGTGGATGGAGGCAAAAAACCGCACGCCGGACACCGGCGCGTCGCGGAGCCTGGGGATGTGGCTGCCGAACCGTCCGAGGTGGGCGGGTTCGGCCCGAGTTACGCGGAAATTCTCCCGCGGTTCGGTGTTCGCCGAGTACCGCTATACGGGGGCTAATTTCGCCGACCGCGCGGAAAACGTTTTGTTCGATTCGAGAGGAGTAATAAACATCGGGGCGAAGTACAGCTTGAGCCCGTCGGCCACGCTGACCGTAGGCGTCGACGACCTGTTCGACGAAGCCGACGACTGGCGGATGTACCCCGCCGGCGGCCTCAACGGCCCCGTCCGTATGCTCTGGTACCCCGTCGAGGGACGCTCGCTGTATATGACTCTGGATATGGAGTTTTAAACTTTCACTGCGGTAATTGACGGTATGTAATGTCGAAAACGGAAAAACGGCGGGTGAAAAAAGCCGCCCGCCGTTTATTTTGATCGTATCCTTCAGTCACCCCTTCTTGTTTACATTTCCTCGGAGTGAAGCGCGCTGTCCGCCGAGATAAAGAGTATACTGCTGTTTGGCGGCCGCGGATTTTTGAAAAGGCGGACGAATTTATTGAAAATTTCACGGGCGTACTCTCCTACTTGGAGCCGAGCGCGTTATTATATTATAATATGACAAGTTCAAATATGGGAGGCGTCGAATATGGATATGACAACTTGCGGTATTTGCGGAAAAATTTTTGGGGCGTCCTCTGAAACGTTCTGTCCGGCGTGTCATAAACTGCTGGAAATAGTATACGAGAAAGCGAGAACTTTCCTGCGCGATAATCCGAAATTGGAACTTAACGCGCGCGAACTTGCGAAGGAAATCGGCGAGGATGAGCGCCTTATTAATATTCTGATGATTGAGGGCAGATTTGAAAACAGAGACGACGAGCCGGGGGACGGCGCGGACAGAAAAAAGAAAAAACTTCTGGAAGATCTTGAAAAAAATCTGTCCGCGCCCGCGCGAAAAAGAGCTGGGATCACCACATACGGCAATGACCGTCACGGCGCCGGGAAGGACAGATAAACGTTTATGATTGGCAAAGGTATAGTTCAGATTGCGGATTCCATCTTTTGGATAGGCGAGCAGGACAGGGAAACGGACAAATTTGAGGGATTGTGGAGCCTCCCGTATGGAGTGGCGTATAATTCATATCTTTTGAAAGGCGAGAAAAATGTATTGGTGGACACGGTAAAGTGTCCGTTTGCCGGCGATTTCGTGAACAAGATAGCCGCGGTTCTTGGCGGAGGTACGCTGGATTACGTGATAGTCAATCATATGGAGCCGGATCACTCCGGTTCGCTCGGCATCCTCCGTGAAATTTATCCCTGTGTCAAGTTGATAGGCAACACCAAGACCGCCGAGATGCTCCGCAATTTTTGGGGCATCGGCGAAAACGTCGTTATCGTCAGAGAAGGAGAGCCGTTGGATCTGGGTTCCCGCAAATTCATCTTCGCGATGGCGCCGATGGTTCATTGGCCGGAAAGCATGGCTTCTTACGACGCGAGCGATAAAATCTTGTTTTCAAACGACATCTTCGGCGCTTTCGGCGCGACCGAGGGCGGAATCTTCGACGACGAGGCCGACACGGACATGACTGAGAGCGAGATGATGAGGTATTACGTCAACATCGTAGGGCGTTTTGCCGCCCAGGCTTCTAAAGCCCTCGCGGTCGTGAGCACGCTTGATATTGATGTGATATGCCCTTCTCACGGGCCTGTCTGGAGAAGCGATCCCAGGAGAGTCATGCGCCTGTACGAAAAGTGGAGCCGTCAGGAGACGGAAGAAGGAGTGGCGGTTGTATACGGTACGATGTACGGCAATACCAAGTCGGCGGCGGACACGATATCCAGAACGTTATCCGAAAGAGGCGTACGGGGAGTGCGCGTTTACGATATTGTGAGAAGCGATGTATCACAGGTCATAGTGGATATATGGCGAAAATCGGGTCTTGTTCTGGCCGCCTGCACATATAATATGGAGCTCTTCCCGCCGATGGCGGAGCTTCTGCGCCATATCGAGAACAAAAACATGCGCGGGAGGAAAATCGGCCTGTGCGGAATGCACAGTTGGGCGGACGCGTCGCTCCGCTGTATGTCGGAGTTCATCGAACGCAGCAGGGGCGGATGGTCTTTGGTGGAACCCAAAATTTTGATAAAGTCCGGCCTCAAGGAAGCTGATATCGAACAGTGCGAGCTTCTGGCGTCAAACATGGCGTCTGAGATAAAAAAATAGATTCATGGACGTTCTTGGCTCAGTGAGCAGAGTAAAAAAAGGCATAGAGCGGCAAATTCTTTTGATGAAAGAACTGGCGAACGATCCCAGGGGGATGGGAACGCTCTGCCCCAGTTCCGATGCCCTGGCAAATGAGATGGCCGCGGCGGTCTCTTTGCGTATGGCGAGGCGCGGAATATTGGTTGAGATAGGGGCGGGCACTGGCCCTGTAACAGCCGCTCTTTTGAGGCGCGGAGTGCCCTCCGGCAGAATGATAGTGATAGAAAAGTCTCCGGCGCTGGCCGAGTGCCTGTCAAGACGTTTCCCCGAGGTGGAGGTCCGCTGCTGCGGAGCGGAGGAGATGAGCGCCTG
>JAISYN010000325.1 GCA_031269915.1 Synergistaceae bacterium | reverse complement strand
CGTCATAACGGACGGCAAAGTTACGGACTGTTCCTACGTGACGTGGCAGAAGGACGGAACGATCAAGGACGAAAACTACGGTAAGACGGACGGGGAGATATCCAATCCGGAATTCTATGAGAAGGCGCAGCTCGCCGTCGACGCGATGGAGCAATACGCCCGGCAGTACGCGGAGGCGGGCGACCTCGCGGGAGTGGACGCCGTGACCGGCGCGACGATATCCTACGACCAATTCGTCGAAGCCGTCGAGGACGCGCTGAAAAAATAGACCGGCCGAGAACGTGAGCTTCGCGATTGTTCGCGGATTTTTACTGCGGATTTTTATTATTGTTTTCGTTTGTAGTTGCGCAACAATCTTTCGCTGAGTTATCCTGATATCAGGATAACTTAGCAAGCGGATGCTGAACTTCGTGGAGTACCTTGCGGGCGCGTAAAAAGAAGCAATTATGGGATACTGTTAACAACCCTCAAAAAGTCAATGTCAACATTCTTATTGAGCAGAATGTGAGTATTGTCGACGTGGGTTTAATGCAGATTATTCGTATCGACATCCCACGTGCAGACCGGCATTACAAACCCGTGTATATCGGAGCTGATCCATTCAAAGGAACATTCCGCCGTACACATGAAGGCGACTATCATTGTACAAAAGATGAAGTCAGGGGTATGTTCAGAGATCAGTCTGAGGTGTCAATCGATAAGCGAATACTCAGTAACATGCAGATGGATGCGCTGGACATAGGCACCGTTGAGAGATACAGGAATCGGTTTCGGGGCGAGAAACCCGGGCACGTTTGGGCAGAACTCCCGGACGATGATTTTCTGCAGGTTCTCGGTGCCGCCGACACTGGAGAAGATGGCGTGCTCCATCCTACTGCTGCGGGACTTCTTATGTTCTCGTTAGATTGGCGTATCACAAGAAAAAAGATAGCTCGCTGAAATAGGGTAAATTACCCCAATTCCAGCGAGCTATTTTTTTGAAAAATCTCAATCTATCTAAAAAACCTCTGATATTTAGTTGATATCATTGTATTTCTCGCAATCGATGCTATAATAGAGTATGGAAATAGCTCGCTGGAAAACATGAATATTCACCTATCCCAGCGAGCTATATTACGAAGATATCGCCGGCGTATCGAAGGGAGAACAGATGAATATCATAGGGCGCCAACGCGAGATACACTTGCTCGACCGCTGCGAACATTCGGGGAAACCGGAGTTTGTCGCGGTATACGGGCGCAGGCGCGTAGGCAAGACCTTCCTTATAAGCGAACACTTCCACAATCATTTCACCTTTTCCGTGTCCGGCGTAGCCAACATGGGGAATAGCGTGCAGCTGAATACTTTCTACGCCGCACTGAGGAATCATTTCCACGGCGACATCACGGCGCCGGATGATTGGTTCAGCGCGTTCGGGATACTTGAAGACATGCTTGAGCGCGATCCGGCACGTGAGCGCAAAGTGCTGTTTATAGATGAGATGCCCTGGCTCGACACACCCAAGTCGGGCTTTCTGTCCGCGCTCGAACATTTCTGGAACAGCTTCGCGTCAAAGCGCCCTGACATCATGCTGATCGTATGCGGGTCGGCCGCTTCGTGGATGATCCGCAACCTGATAGACAATTACGGAGGGCTTCATGACCGAGTGACGGAGCGTATCGTACTCGAGCCTTTCACCCTAGGCGAGAGTGAGGACTTCTTTCGCAGCCGGAACATCGTATTCACCCGTCGGCAGATCGCGGAAGCGTATATGATACTCGGAGGTATTCCCTATTACCTGGACAGCATGGACAGGATGTTTGGTCTGAATCAGAATATAGACATATTGCTTTTTGAGAAAAACGCGAAACTTGGAGGCGAGTTTGATCGCCTGTATCATTCGCTGTTCCGTCACGCGGAGAACCATATCAGGCTGGTCGCCGCGCTTTCGGGAAACAACTCAGGACTGACGCGTCAGGAGCTGTCAAAAAAAAGCGGGATGTCCGATGGCGGCGGACTCAGCAAAGCGCTTAAAGAACTCGAATCGTGCGGGCTTATTTCACAGTCGCGAGATATAGCGCGGCGACGAAACGGAGACTACTTCAGGCTCGTTGATTATTACACGCTCTTTTATTTCAAGTATCTGCATAACAGGCGCGGCTGGGATCCGCGGTTCTGGACAAATTATCTGACGGATCCGGCTCACAGAAACGGGTGCGGCTATGCCTTCGAACGGGTCTGCGCGGCGCATCTGCCGCAGATTATGCGAAAGCTCGGCATATCCGGAGTCATCACGGATACCTACGCGTTTCGCAGTTCCGGCGGAAAACCCGGCGCGCAGATAGACCTCATGATAGACCGGAAGGATGACACGATCAATCTCTGCGAGATTAAGTACAGAAATGCGCCCTACGAACTGACGCAAGGTGACATTGATGATCTCGAGCGCAGAAAAGAGGTCTTCATACGCGAAACAGGCACAAAGAAATCGATTCACCAGACGATGATAGCCGCCTGCGGCCTGGTCCCGAACGCATACCGTAACGAGATACAGGCCGAAATAACATTGGACGACCTGTTTTTATGACGGAATCATATTTTGAGAATTTGACCTCGCACAGGTTGACGATGCCGTCGGCGCAGTCTATTCGCCGGGACAGGGCAAATCACCCCTGTATTTCAATGCAGGTCGGTTATATGAATTATTGGATAAACGCATAATTGAATAGCGGGGTTTTTGTGTTTGTGTCCTTGAAAGTTTCGCGGGATTGTGTCCTTGAAAGTTTCGCGGGCTGCTTGAGAATAATCCCTCGGGGGCGTATAATCACATATGTAGTTGTCGACGGAGGTCGCCGCTGATGCGGAGAGGGGGATTTATGGATGTGATGATACCGTTGAACGAGCATGAGCATCTGTGCAAGGCGTTTTACGAAAAGGGAATCAATCTCGAAGAACTCTTGAACGGGCATGACAGCCTTGCCGACGAGATCTCCGATTATTACCGGAACGTCAAGGCCGACGTCAACGAATTTCGCAAGGACGAGATGACGAATCTCATGCGCCTGTTCGGCAATCTCTCCGAGGATACGCTGATACCGGAAAAAGCCGATATCAACGTGATGCGGTTGCCGCGCTATATGCCCGTCACGAATCACGGGCACGATTTTATTGAATTCATCTACGTGGTCGGGGGCGATTGCGAGATGATAGTGGGCGGCGAGAAGATAGACGTCGAGGCGGGCGACCTGCTGCTGCTCGCGCCGGGCGTTTTCCACCAAACGCGCGCTTACTGCGACGACGGGGTGGTCGTCCACGTCATGGTGCGCCGGTCCACGTTCCAAAAAAGTTTCATCACCTTGCTGCGCGGCGCCGACCTCCTCGCGGATTTTTTCGCGCATACGATATTCGGCAAGAGCGCGCAGTCCTACCTGCTGTTCTCGACGGGGGACGACGAGCGCCTGCGCGAATGGATATTGAGCATGTACGAGGAGGCGCGGGAGAAGGACGGTTACTCCGACCGTATGCTGAACACGCAGTTCGAATGGATGTGTCTGCATATACTTCGCAACCATATCAAGCAGATGGACATCTACGGCAACGTGAAGGACGTAAAGACGGCGGAACTCCTGTGGTACATTTCGGATAATATAGAGAATGTGCGGCTCTCGGCTATGGCGCGGGAGTTCGGCTATTCGACGGGCTACCTGTGTAGGCTTATCAAGAAACTGACGGGCGCCAATTTCTCGGATCTCGCCCAGCGGGTGCGGCTCGAAAGGGCGTGCGACCTACTCGAAAACAGCAATATAGACATCGCGGAGATCGCGCAGGACGTGGGCTACTGCGATACGAGCAATTTCTACAAGGCGTTCAAGAAATATTATGGCACGACGCCCGCGCGTTACCGCGAGAGGGCGGTCGCCGGTGGAAGTTAGGGGGTTTCTTCACTGCATCCCATAGGCTATTCTTCGTTGCTTGTTCTCTTCAACTATTGAATTCAGCCTACGGGCAATTTGCTCCGGCTTCCCGTGTCCTAACAAAGGGTACCATTTTAATGCATAGTCAAGAGCGCCATACTGATCCATTTCAACTCTGGCCTCGTCAATACTCTTTCCGAAGTATTCCGCATAGTACCCGATGAATTTATTGATGCTTTTTTGTGCATATTTTATCGCTACTTCGCTCATGTCAATTCTCCTGTTTCAAAGCCGGCTACCCGGATAAACAACGCCTTCCAGTTTCAATTTCGATATTCCCTACATTATCTCGAATCCAAGAATTATCCCCAAAGGCCGACTGCCATCACTTTATAGACCTTTTTTTCTTCTTCCAAATACACTTCGCTTTAATCGGACTCATCCGAATTGGATTTCTGTAACAAAACGATTAGACTCTATCCCTTTTTCCCACATTTGCAGGGGCTGTCTACGGCCATATTTGTTACTATATGGGACAAATATTTTCAAATATAATTTTTTGTTATGCTTCACCTTCGATGCGGCCGATGCGTATATCTCATTTTCCACAAACTTATTGAATGCATTGCCGACATTAAAATCTTCTGCGTTCTGCATACTGCCGGAAATCTGCGCCGCAATCGGCAACGCTGTCACAATCAGCGTAAACGAAATGATGCTTGCCAGTGTTATTTTTACAATACGTTTCATGGCATTTATCCTCCTATCAAGATCACCTGTCCTACTTGACATTCTTCGCCGTGTGAGCAGATGCCCTTTATCGAGTCATATTGATTGCCCGTTTGGGCTGTGAGTTTGGCAAAAAATTATACCACGATTTCAGGGATATTGCCATTTTCGCAAGCTTTGCTCGTGGGTCTCCCGTCTGCGACCTTGTTGATTCTCTTGGTAACTTTTTTCATGAAAATATGAATCAATGATTATTGGTAAACTGCTAAAAAATCGAATAATATCCACGCGACGCGTTTTTGCCACTTCGGGCGGGGGGCGACCCGGGAGTGTCGGGTTAAAAGATACCAAACATCTTGCAAACTCAAACCCTTTGTTTTTTTCGTGGAGGGTTTATTCTTATGGTATGAATGCGCGTTACTTTCATAAATGTGGCGCGTGCCGCGAGCGACGGCCTTTGCGAAGCCCGTATGCGGCAGAACCGAGGTAGAGGTGAAGTATTGCCAAGAGAAAGGAGCATGGAATGAGCAACAAAGATACAGCCCTTGCACAACCGATCAAGATCGGTAAGAGGACGGCGAAAAACCGCTTTGTCATCCAACCTATGGAGTGCTGCGACGCGAATCCGGACGGCGGGTTTTCCGAACGTTCGCTCGAACGCTATCGCAATCTCTACGAAGGGAACGCGGGCGTCATCGTTTTCGAGTCCATCACAATGCAGTACGACAGCCGCGCGAGGGATATGCAGCTAAGCCTGCAGCCCGACAACCGTGAGAACATCAAGGAATGGGAAAAGTTCATAAAGGACATGAAGGACGTCAATCCGGATCCGTTGCTCATCGTTCAGTTGAACCACTCGGGTGAGATATCCGGCGGCGGCGAACAGAAGCGCGTCACGGTCAAGCCTCTGTGGGGATTTTATGACGACGACACGCCGCTCGTCGACGATGAATACGCGGACAAGACGATAGACGAATTCGTGCGGGCCTCGAAGATACTGTATGACCTCGGCGCGGACGGCGTAGATCTGAAATTCTGTCACGGTTACTTCGGCTCGCAGATACTGCGCCCGTACAACGACCGCGACTGGAAGTACGGCGGGTCGTGGGAGAACAGGTCGCGCTTCGCTTTCGATATGACGGAGAAGGTGCGCAAGGTCGTGAACGACGACAACTTCATCGTCGGGTCGAAGGTCTCGATGTGGGAAGGTTTTCCCGGCGGGCAGGGGAGCGCGGGTCCGGACACGGCCGTCATCGACCTGACGGAATCCATCGACCTCGTGAAGGGGCTAAAGGAGCGCGGTGCGGACTTCATTCTCGAGTCCACGGGCGCACCGTCCATCACGATGGCTTTGCACATGCCGGAGAAGGGCAAGGCCGACGACTGTTACCTGCACTTCACGATGGCGAAGATCGTCAAGGAAGCCGTAGGCGACGACTGCGTCGTCATGGGTGGCGCGTACTCCGTGCTGAACCGCGGCAAAAACACGCTTCAGGCCGTGCAACCCGAATGGAACAGCCTCTTCCATTGGGGCAACTACAACATCGAGCACGGTTACGCGGACATGGTGGCCCTCGGGCGTCAATCGCTCGCCGATCCGAAGCTGCCCGCCAAGTACCTCGAGGATCGAGAGGACGATATCAAGTGGTGTACGGCCTGCGACAGCTGCGTCGAACTGCTCATACGCCAGCAGAACGTCGGTTGCGTCGTGCACAACAAGCCCTATACGGAGATACTTCAAAAGGTAAGTGCGGAAAAAGGTCGCCTGAAGCTCAAAGTCACCTAATAACCTAATCACCTAATCACCCGATCGCGCGAAGGGGGATCATTCCCCCTCCGGCGCGCGGGGCTATATCCTATCAACTGCGCCCGCGCTTATGTTATTATATACATATATAAGGTAACATTCTGCGGGAACCGGCGCGCCGCGCGCGATGCATACGAGGCGAATCATGGCAGGACACATCTATCTCGGCAGCAATTTGAAGATGTATAAGACGGCTCGGCAGACGCAGGACTATCTGTTGAATCTCAGCATGGATATCAGCGACCTGTCGCGCAGGGATTTGACCGTCTTTATCATTCCGTCGTTCACCGCGCTCGACCGGGCGCGGCGCACCGTCCACAAGGGCGACATACTTCTCGGCGCACAGAATATGCACTGGGAGGATGAGGGTCAGTTCACGGGTGAGATATCGCCGCCCATGCTCGAGGATCTCGGCGTGGAGGTCGTGGAGATCGGCCATTCGGAGCGCCGTCACGTGATGGGCGAAACGGACGCGGACGCGAACAGGAAGACGCTGTCGGCCCTCGCGCACGGCTTCATCGCTCTGCTTTGCGTGGGCGAAACCGCCGAACAGAAGGCGCTCGGGATTTCGGACGAAACATTGCGCACGCAACTGAAAACCGGTCTATGGGGTGTGCCCACGGACAGCCTCGACAGGCTGTGGGTCGCATACGAGCCGGTGTGGGCCATCGGCGTGGGCGGCACGCCCGCGAGCGAGGATTATGCCGACGGGAAGCACGCGGTCATCAAGCGCTGCCTCTCGGAG
>JAISYN010000324.1 GCA_031269915.1 Synergistaceae bacterium | reverse complement strand
TATTGGGGCCAAAATAGGTCTGGTCACGATATTTCCTGAATCGACCGTAGCAAAATTCGCGGACAGCGTAATCCGGCTGCCGGGCGTCACATTCAAAAGCGGCCTCACGCCGAATACCCGGTCCATGCAGCCGCACGGCAATCTATTCGAGCAAATGTCTTTTTTGTTATTCGATTGCATGGCTGTGGCACTGATGGATATGAGAAATTTCCATGTGAGTGAATTATTTAAAAGACACGCCAATCTGGAGTGAAGCCGGCGATATCCAAACGCCTGTGCCGAATGGCTCAGACGGGATAAACTCCCTCCGAGATCGGGGCGTCGATTCCTACGTTCATCTTGGTTTCGCGGGCGAATTTCTTAGGTAAAAAGTCCTTCGCGACCTGCGGGAACATAGCGTACGACAGCACGTCCTCCGGTTGCAGCACCCACGGGCCGGCTTCCCTGCGCAGATGTTCCAGCTCCGGCGGGAGGTTGTCGGCGGGTCTGCAGGTTATCGGGGCTTCGTTTCCGGCGGCTTTCCGCTGAATATCCTTGTCCACCGGCGCGGGGGTGTGCCCGTACTGCCCAAGGAAGTAATTCTTCACCTCTTTAGGTATGATCTTCCAGCGTTCACCGAGCATCACGTTCAAAGCCGCCTGCGTACCGACTATCTGACTCGTTGGCGTCACAAGCGGCGGATACCCCATCTCCCTGCGGACGCGCGGAATCTCCTCCAAAACCTCGTGCAGCTTGTCCAGGGAGCCGCCTTCCTTGAGCTGGCTCTGGAGGTTCGAGTACATGCCGCCGGGTATCTGATAGAACAGTATGTTGATATCGACCCCGCACACTCCCATGATGATATCCTGATATTTCTCCTTGAGCTTCGAGAAATAATTCGCGACCGGCAGCAGTTTTTCCAGGGACAAGCCGGTTTGGAACGGCCCTCCGGCCAAGGCTGCAACCATCGCCTCCGTGGCGGGCTGGCTCGTACCCATAGCAAACGGCGATATCGCGCAGTCGCACACGTCAGCGCCGGACTCGAGCCCCTCCAGGTATGTCATCGACGCGAATCCGCTAGTGTAGTGAGTGTGGAGCTGCACCGGCAGGCCGGTTTCCGATTTTATCCCAGTCACGAGTTGACGCGCCTGAACCGGGGACATAAGCCCGGCCATATCCTTTATCGCTATGGAATCGGCGCCCATGTCCGCCATATCCCGGGCTTGTCTGACGAACATCTCGGTCGTGTGGACGGGCGAAATGGTGTACGCGACGGCAAGCTGCAAATGAGCGCCTTCGCGCTTGACCTGATCCGCAGCGACCTCCATATTGCGCAGGTCGTTCAGCGCGTCGAAAACGCGGACTATGTCGATGCCGTTGCCCACCATTCTCTTGACGAACTCGCGGACGACATCATCGGAGTAGTGGCGGTATCCGACGAGATTCTGCCCCCTCATCAACATCTGGAGTTTCGTCTTCTTCACGCGCCCGCGAATCTTTCTCAAGCGTTCCCAGGGATCTTCTTCCAGAAATCGCATGGCGGAGTCGAACGTGGCTCCGCCCCACATTTCGAGTGAGTGGTACCCGACTTCGTCGAGCGCCTCGCATATCGGAAGCATATCGGACGTGCGGAGCCGCGTGGCCATTATGGATTGATGAGCGTCCCGCAGACAGGTCTCGGTGATACCCACCTCGCGTTTTTTATCGGCGGGATTTGTCGTTTCGCGATTCGCGGCGGCGTCCCGCTCTATTTTTTTCTCGGCCTGATCGTCCAAATCGAACACCTCCAGTAAAGATATGGCGCAATATTGCCTGATTGCGTTAAATGATATCCGTGTGCCGCGATAATGTAAAGAGTTAATCATAATATTTTTTTTAAATATATTTTTTTATATAATTTTATATAATTTTTAGTATATTCTTCATAATTTGTGTAAATGATTTTGTGATTATAGAATAAGATACAAGTCCGGAGGCGACGATCGGCAGAACCTTGAGAGCTTTGAGGTCAGAGGGGTTGCTGGAACGGATCGGCAATCAGGGGCGCCGCATAACGGAGTCGGGCAAAGATGTCCTTGGAAAATTGCAAAAGAAAATCGCCTCGCATCCGTTATCAAAACATTCATGTCCGAATTCGCCGAGAAAACGGATTTGGATAACCTTGGTAAGGTGGGAGTAAGCGAGGCTCCGAGCCCGGGCGGCTCTCATCCGACGCCAGGAGTGCTGGAGTCGTTCGTCGGCAGCGTGCCGACCATTTGTTTGACCTCCGATGTCCCATACAACTACGACAAACGCAACATGCTGTCCGGTTTCGACCAGAACAAGCTTTACAGCGCCATTACGAAAGAAAGTATGCTGGTGACGTCCGCTCGGGACATACCGTTCGTCAAGGTTCTCGAACGCCTGCTTCCCGAGAACAGCTACGTTGAGGTTCACGTCGACGACCAGAGCAGGCTCGTCCCACCGATCCCCAGATGGATACCAAACGCCGTTGAAAAAGGTATACCGTACCATTATTAAAAAACTGTTATTGGAATGGATCTGAAGATAGGCTCCAACCGGGTTGGAAGCACGTGGAATCGCTTCCCACTATAAAGAGCTTCGCTCATCTCGTTCTTCCGGTTGTGCTCCTCGTCGCGCTGATAGCGATAGGACGGTCGCTAATGTACTCAGCCATGGCGTCCACCGTCGCGCTCATAGTCCTTTGTCAGATTCGCAAGGATACCAGGCTGTCCGTAGACGACATTATAAAAATGGGAATAGACTGCACAAAGTCCTCCGTAATAGTGACTTTGCCCTGCGCGCTGGCCAGGCTCGGGCTCAGGTTCAGCGCGATAATAGCGTTACTTTCGGCGGAAAACATCCGGTGACAAGTCGCGTTCGGCGGGAAGTTAAGAAATCTCCGATTTTCCGTACATCTCGCGGAGGCGGGGTTTTTCTATCTTTCCGGTCGGGTTTCTGGGCACGTCGGCGAAGATGAAGCGCCTCGGCCTCTTGTAACGCGGCAGGGACTCGCAGTGGGAAACCAGTTCGTCTGTGGTCGCGCTCGCGCCCTCCTTGAGTTCGACCACCGCTATGGGGACTTCGACAAGGCGTCTGTCGTAAGCGCCTATCACCGCGACGTCCTTTATCTTGCCGAATGAGCGGAGATGATCTTCTATCTGTATGGGGAATATGTTTTCGCCTCCGCTGATAATTACGTCCTTCTTTCTGTCCACGAGGAATATGAAGCCGTCCTCGTCGGCGTATCCCATATCTCCGGTAAAAAGCCAGCCGCCGCGCAGGGCGGAAGCGGTGGATTCTTCGTCTCCGTGGTAGCGTTTCATCACCCCTGGGCCCTTCACTGTCAGTTCGCCGATCGTTCCGTTCGCCGCGGGTTTCCCGTCCTCCGATACAATCGCGGCCTGCCAGCCGTGTCCGGGCTTGCCTATCGCCCCGACCTTGTGAGTGTTTTCCACTCCGAGATGCACGCACCCCGGCCCCATGGATTCGCTGAGCCCGTAGTTCGTGTCGTACTGCTGGCGAGGAAAGTATTTTCTCCACCTGGTTATCAGTTCGACGGGCACCGGCTGCGCCCCAATGTGCATCAGCCTCCACTGATCGAGTTTGAAATCACCGAACGAGAGGCTGCCGTTTTCCACCTCCTGCAAAATGTCCTGCACCCAGGGCACCAGCATGAAGGCGATGGTGGCGCCCTCCGTCGAGATGGCGTCCAATATCGGCTTGGGCCTTCCGTCGCGCAGCAATACGGCTTTGCCGCACGAGACGAGGCTGCCGAGCCAGTGCATCATCGCGCCCGTATGGAAAAGGGGCGCGAGGCAGAGAAATACGTCGTCCCCTGTCTGTCCGTGATGAGCCTGTTCCGTAGCGCAGACGGACATGATCGCGGCGTGGGTGTGGAGTATGGCCTTAGGCTCTCCCGTAGTGCCGGACGTGAAATATATCGCCGCGTCGTCGCCGTCCGACAGCCGGACGGCGGGGGCTTCCGGACTGGAGCGCGACACGCCGCCGAAATAACTTTCCGCGAACGGCGGGCACAGCGGCCCCGTGGAGACGAAAATTTTCACGCCGCAGGCTTCATCGTGAAGGGCCGTTATCTGTTCCTCGTAACCAGGCCCGAAGACTATGGCGTCCGCCTGCGCCAGAGCGAGGCATTTTCGCGTCTCCTCCTTCGCGTTTCTGAAATTGACGGGTACCACTAGCGCGCCGCTCCGCATCACTCCGAAGTACAACGGGAACCATTCGAGCGCGTTTTTCATCAGGAGAGCCACTTTGCTTCCCCTTCTGATCCCGCGTTCCAGGCAAAAATTAGCTACTCTGTTCGCCTGTTCGTCCATAAATTTCCACGTCATCTCCCTGCGGCGGGCGAGGTCGGGGTAGCTTGCCCCGCTCTCGTAATCCCTCCATGCGACTATCCTGTCGGAACCGGACCTCGGGCTCAGTTCCACAATAGCGATATCGCCTCCTTTCATCTTCGCGTTGCGTTTCAGCAGATCTGTAATGGGCATTTTGTTTTCCTCCTCACGATATTATCGAAGTATTTCCTACGGTTTTTTCGCCTTAGCCGGCGCTCCGAGCGATTCCACCGCATGTACCGTCACGGCCGTCTCGTAACACAGGAAGCACTTTTCGACCAGCGAATCGGCGGGTTTGGCGGTGAAAAAGCTCACTGCCGGGACAATGAGCAGTCCTGCCAGCATGGTGAACGCGCCGGCGTTGATTGGAGACTGTAACAGCGCGGGAAATCCCGGTCTGAAAAATATATTGGCGAGCATGAAGGCCGTGGCGAAGATGAAGTTGCACCAGACCGCCGCGCAGGTGCCGCCTTTCCAGTAGAGCCCGTAGAGAAACGGGGCCAGGAACGCCCCGGCGAGCGCGCCCCATGATACTCCCATGAGCTGCGCTATGAAACTCACTCCGCTCTTGTACTGTATGGTCGCTATGACCGACGACATCACAATGAAAACCGCTATCAGGCACCGGATGGTGAAAATAGTCGCCCGTTCGTCCATACGTTTCATGAAGCCGCTCTTGAGGAAGTCGATGGCGAACGTCGAAGCCGACGTCATGACGAGCGACGACAGCGTCGATATCGAAGCCGCGAATACCATTATGACGACCACGCCGATGAGAAGATCGGAAAAACCGGAGAGCATGGACGGTATGATGGAGTCGAAACCGCCCGACGCGACGCCGGCCGCGTCGGAAAACAGCCTTCCGAAGCCGCCGAGGAAGTAACAGCCGCCCGATATTACAACGGCAAACAGTGTCGAGATCACGGTTCCCGTGTTTATATTTTTCTCCGAGCCGATGGAGTAGAACTTCTGCACCATCTGAGGCAGCCCCCATGTCCCCGCCGATGTGAGGATGACGACTCCCAGGAGATCCAGCGGGGCGGGGCCGAAGAACGACGCGAAAATGCCCGGAGCGCTCGATACGGTATAGTCCTCCACGCGCGCCAGAGCTTCGAGCGACCCCATGAATCCTCCGTTCACGCCAAGTACGGCCGCGATTACCGCTCCTATCCCTATGAGCATTATGATTCCCTGAATGAAGTCGTTCGCGGCGGTCGCCCTGTAGCCGCCTGTTATGACGTACGCGGCGGTGAGCAGGGCCATCGCTGATATGCAGACTGTGAAGTCGACGTCGAACGCCATGGCGAACAGGCGCGACAGACCGTTGTACAGAGAAGCGGTGTAGGGCACCAGAAATATGAAGGTTATGACGGCGGCGCCGATTTTGAGCGAATCCGAGCCGTAGCGTATTCCGAAGAAGCCGGGCATTGTCGCGCTGTCGATGTGGCGCGTCATAACGCGGGTCCGACGGGCCAGCACCGTCCACGCGAGCAGCGAGCCGATAAGGGCGTTGCCCAGGCCTATCCACACCGCCGATATGCCGAACCGCCAGCCGAACTGCCCCGCGTAGCCGACGAAAACGACGGCTGAAAAGTAGGACGTTCCGTAGGCGAACGCCGTCAGCCACGGCCCTATAGAACGGCCTCCAAGGACGAAACTGTCGACGGAGGCGTCATGTTTGCGGAAGTATACGCCGACCGCGGTAGTGATAATGAAAAATACGATGAGCAGAAAAATTTTGGAGAACACGGAACCACAACCTTCCCGAAAAAAATTTTCGCGCGCCGCCGGTGCGGACTGAAACCGGCGCCGATTGTAAATCTGCGACTGTATGAAAATGAAGAGAGGACCCCTCGTTTTCAAGGGGCCCTCTCTGGGTTTTTCGGCTTGTTTTTACTCGTCGCTGATAGCGCAAAAACTACAAGTCCGGTCTCCCAAAGGGCCCAGTCTTGTAATAATAATAAACGTAAACGTTCTCTAACTGCCGGGTTGACAAATTACAACGCTCCCAACCAAAATCCAACATGCGGGAGATTATCACAGAATCTGACAGTTGTCAAATTTTTCTCGCCAGCGCATGATGCAGAGGAGCATGTGTTGCTCAGTAGTACCTACCCTACTGTTTCTATCAATCCTTGCTATCACTTTATTTCATTCCCGTGCTGCCGAAACCCCCGGACGACCGTTCTGAATCCGCGATCTCGTCCGTCTCAATCAGCTCCGCATGTTCGCACGGCGCGAATATTATCTGCGCGATGCGGTCTCCTCTTTTAACGGTGAAAGTTTCTTTCCCGAAGTTTATCAGAATGACCTTGACCTCGCCTCTGTAGTCGGAATCTATAGTACCGGGGGAATTTAAAAGCGCGATGCCGTGTTTCGCGGCAAGACCGCTCCGCGGGCGCACCTGTCCTTCGTATCCATGGGGGATTTCGAGGCGCACTCCGGAGCCTACCGTCGCGCGGTCTCCCGGCGTTATTTCCGTCCCTTCCGCGGCCCGCAGATCCATGCCTGCCGACCCTGCCGTCGCGTAAGACGGCAAAGGGATGTCCCTCGCGGAGACATCCCTTTTTATTTTAATGATTGCGCCCATTGTCGCGGCGTCTGTCGGGCCGGTCCCTGTCGCGATGGAAAGAGCTGTTCCTGGGATGGTCGCCTGACGGGCGGGAATCGCGCACGCGCGGCCCCTCTCCTTTGGGAAGTTTCGCGTATCTCTCGTCGCGTTCACGCTCGACGGCAAGCTGAGAGGAGAGAACCGCGTCGGACGCGAAAGATGAACTCTGTTCGATAGCTCTGCGCCGCGAGAGGTTTATACGGTTCATGTCGTCTATTTCTTTGACGACGACAAGAACCTCGTCCCCCACGTTAAATGCGTCCTCTATTCTGGGAATATGGATTGTGCTTATCTCGCTCACGTGGAGCAGTCCTTCTTTGCCGGGCAGCACTTCCACGAACGCTCCGAAATTGATGAGACGCGTCACTCGTCCCTTGAAAAATTCACCGGCCTTTACCTCCCGGGTCAGGTCGTCGATAATGCGCCGCGCGGTTTCAGCCGCTTCCGATTCCATAGCTGAGATGAAAACCCTTCCGTCGTCCTCCACGTCTATTTTTGCCCCGGTCGAGGCCACTATCGAACGGATCGTCTTTCCTCCCGGACCTATTATTTCGCGAATTTTTTCGGGATCGACAAATATGGTCAGTATTCGGGGCGCGTTCGGGGAAAGTTCAGGGCGTGGCCTGTCGATGGTTCCGGCCATAACGTCGAGGATTTTCATCCTTCCGGCATGTGCCTGATTCAGTGCCTGTTCCAGTATTTCCCTGGTGATGCCCCCGGCTTTATTGTCCATTTGCAGGGCGGTGACGCCGTCTTTTGTCCCTGCGACTTTGAAATCCATGTCGCCGTAGTGGTCTTCGAGTCCCTGAATGTCGGTCAGTATTCCGAACTTGCCGCCGTCGGCTATAAGGCCCATGGCGACGCCGGCGACGGGCTTTTTGATCGGCACGCCGGTGTCCATCATGGAGAGACTGGCGCTGCATACGCTTGCCATAGAGCTGGAGCCGTTCGATTCCAGTATGTCGGATACGACGCGCACCACGTAGGGGAAGTTATCGCCGTCCGGCATCATGGAGCGGAGCGCGCGCTCCGCAAGCGCGCCGTGCCCGATTTCACGGCGGCCCGGGCCGCGCATGGGCCGCACCTCTCCGACCGAGTAGGGCGGGAAGTTGTAATGCAGTATGAAGCGCTTTGCCGGCTCGTCCCATTTGAGACCGTCCAGCATCTGATCGTCTGTGCCAACCATTCCGAGCGTGGTTACGGCGAGCGCCTGCGTTTCGCCCCTCGTAAAGAGCGCCGAACCGTGAGCGCGCGGCAGTACGCCAACTTCACAGGCTATTGGCCGGACTTCGTCCATAGCCCGCCCGTCGGCGCGGCGTTTTTCATCCAGGATCAATCGCCGGACGTTCTTTTTAACGAGTTCATCCATGAGAGCGGCTATGTAATTTTTCGAATCGGGATATTTCTCGGAGAAGTTTTCCTCAATTTTGCTGGATATCGCGGAAAGCGCCGTGTTGCGTTCCCCTTTGGAGTGAATCTGTATCGCGGAGTCGATTTCGCCCAGAAGATTCCGTCCGGTCCATTCGTCTATCTCGTCTATGCGAACCGGCGCAGGCAGGACCGCTTTTTCGCGTCCGACGCGCGCTCGCATGTCAAGTATGAAATCGACTATCTTGTTTATCTCCCGCTGTGCCAGCTCGAGCGCGTCTATCAGCAGTTCTTCGCTTACTTCCTTCGCTCCGGCCTCTACCATAGTGACGCCGCCCCTGTGTCCGGCAACCACCAAGTCGATTCTGCTGTTCAGTATCTGGGATTCCGTCGGGTTGACGACGAAATTCCCGTCGATATATCCGATTCTGACGGCGCCTATAGGCCCGTTCCAGGGAATATCGGATATCGACAGAGCGGCCGACGCCGCGTTTATCGCCAATATACCGGGCGTGTTCACCTGATCGACGGAGAGAACCGTGGCGACTACATGAACGTCGTTTCGCATGTATTCCGGGAAAAGCGATCTGATGGAGCGATCTATGATGCGGCCGGAAAGCACCGCGCTCTCCGACGGACGCCCCTCGCGTTTGATGAATCCTCCCGGTATTTTGCCCGCGGAATAATAGCGCTCCTCGTAATCCACCAATAGCGGGAAGAAGTCGAGCCCTTCCCTGGCGATTTCCGCCATCACGGAAGTTACCAGAACCACGGTGTCGCCGCACCTTGCCACTATGGACGCATTCGCCTGCTTCGCCATGCGCCCCGTTTCAAACGAGACCGGATTTCCGCCCATCTCGAGGCTAAACATATCAGCCATTATCTTTCCTCCTATATTTTATTTATGTCCGCGCAATAATAGCACAAACTGAGGAATAAATCTCAGGAGAATGCCGAGTTCGTACTTTGGGAGCCTCGGGGTTACGGTACAGCGGGCAATTCAGGACAGATGCATCCAAATCACTCAACGCGTGGTATGACTGGAATTGATACGGTTATGTCTGTCTATTGTTTTCCAAAGCCAAACTTCAAAGCCAGCGAATCAGCTGGTTTCTCACGGATGCCGGCAAAGAAGAAGTCCAGCGCGAGTTTTTCCGACATTATTACGAATGCCTATACGGTAGCTCAGGCATTGACGCCGATTCCGGCGGCTTTCGTCAGGATTTCGGATGCGCTCAACTGAGGCCCGTCAGGCCATCGATTCGGAGTCGTGCCGGCTTTTCGCCGCGATATACTGAAACGCTATCAGCGCCGCCAGTACCGCCGCTCCTATCATGTCGGTGACGATTCCGCTGTCGATCAGGCACATCGCGCCCGCGAGGATAATCACTCTCAAAAGCGGGTTGATGACAGTAAACAGGTATCCCTCCGCCGCAGCGCCTATCATAAAAACTCCGACACAGGCCCCCGCCGTCACTCGCAACCCTTCCAGGAACGATGTGTCAATGAGCAGCAACTGCGGCGAGTAGATGAACATGTACGGCACGATGAAACCGGCTATAGCCAGTTTGACCGCGGCAAACCCGGTTTTCATCGGGTTGCCTCCCGAGATGCCCGCGGCGGCGAAGGCTGCGAGCGCTACCGGCGGCGTCAGATTGGCGAACATGGCGAAATAGAACGAGAACATATGGGCGGCGATGTTGGGGACGCCCAGTTTGTTGAGAGCGGGAGCGGCGATGGTGGCCGTTATAATATATGCGGGTATCGACGGGACGCCCATGCCCAGTATCATGCAGGTTATCATCGTGAAGAACAGGGTGAAGAGCAGATTCCTGCCGCCCATGGTGATTATGGCGTTGCTCATGTTGAGGCCGAAGCCGGTTTTGGATATGACTCCGACGATGATGCCCACGCAGGCGCACGCCATGGCCACGGGAACTGTCTGCCTCGCTCCGTCAGCCATCGCGTCGCATATATCCCTGACGCTCATTCTGGTGGATTTTCTGAGGCACGCCACGGGTATGGTTATGCCTATCGTGATGACAGCCGCCAGTATGACGGTCACGCTCGAAAAGAGGAGCAGATAGACGAGCGTGAACAGCGGAATGACAAGATGGCCCTTGTCGCGCATCACCGAGGCCGCCCGCGGCAGTTGATCTTTTGGGATGCCCGTCAGCTTGTTCTTGCCGGCCCGGAGCTGAACCTGAATGATGATGCCCAGGTAGTAGAGAAGCGCGGGGATGGCCGCGTGGACGATTATCTTGGAGTAGGGTACGCTCAGAATGTCGGCCATTATAAAAGCCGCGGCCCCCATTACCGGAGGCAGCAGCTGTCCGCCAACGGAGGCCGAGGCTTCGACAGCGCCGGCGAATTCCTTGGAGTATCCGGTCTTTTTCATCAGGGGTATCGTGAACGCCCCGGTAGTGACGACGTTCGCGACGGCCGAACCGTTGATGGAGCCCAGCAGTCCCGACGCCACTACCGAGACTTTTGCCGGGCCCCCTTTGGTATGTCCGGCAAGGGCCATGGCAAAGTCGTTGAAGAAAGCGCCCATGCCCGACTTGTTCATCACCGAGCCGAAGACGATGAACAGAAATATGTAGCTCGCCGCCACGCTGACGGAGCTTCCGTAAATGCCCTCCGTGTTGGGGAATATCTGGTTTGAAAGCTGCGTCCACGTATAGCCGCGATGGGCGAACATCCCTGGAAGATTTCGCCCGTAGAGCCCGTATATTATAAAGATGACGCTCAATGTCGGCAGCGCCCAGCCGGACATGCGCCGCGTGCCCTCCAGAATGACGATCACTAGCAGCGTCGCCATTATCGTGTCATTCACGTTTGGATTCCCGGTGCGCTCAAGTATGCCCATGTAATCGAAGCATACATAGATCGGAATCGCCACCGAAATGGCTATCAGCGCCCAGTCGTACCACGCGACCTTTTTACAGCCGCTTTTGGAGCGGAAAGGGTACATGACGAAACCGAGCGTCAGCATCATCGCGACGTGTATGGAGCGATGTTCGTGCACGGCCGGGATCCATGGAGTCGCGGAAGTGACGAGGTGATACAGTGTCACCGCCACGCACAGCCAGTAGAAAAATTTTGCCGTCAGCGGATTTTCGAGGGTTCGCACGCTGGATTCCCTGTCGAGTTTTTCTATAAGTTCCTTCTGCTCTTTGGTTATCTCGCCGTGGACGGCGCGGCTCATCTCCTCGTCTAACATGTTCGCTCCGGCTGGGACGTTGTCATTCCGCTCCATTTTCTCCGCCTCTTTCTATTTTCAGGCTCAATTTGACGTGGTGGGGCAGTTCGCCGCCGCTCGTTTCAAATTTATCGTCCAGCTTGATCTCCCGCGTGGCCGTGTTGGAATTGAGCCATATCAACTCCCCGAATTTCTGATCTATTTCCTCCATATAGATCAAGCCGTCTTTCACCCGGCATCTCTTGCCCTTGTTTTCTGGTATACCGGCGCCGAACGCGGGGAAAGTGACGGTATCGAGGATGAGATTCAGATTTTCGTCGATATGATAGTGCTCGTTCCACGGGATATGCTCCAGCGAATGCGTCCATCCGAAAAAAAGCTTGCCGCCGGCGGCGGCCGGAGTTTCGGCAATAATCTCGCCCGTCTCCAAGTTCCTGATGCGCAAAAAAACGTTTTCTCCCGTTTCTCCGGCATATGCCGCTAGCGCCGCAACTAAAGCGGCCGCGTATAAAAAAAACACAGGGAAGGAGATGAAACGCCTTCCCTGTTCGCCGCGGCGGCGCGCTATTTTAATACGCCCTTCTCCAGGTAGAACATGATCGCTCCGTCGTGAAAAGGAACAGAAGTCCCTTCTATGCCGCGTGTCGCGGTTCCAATGCCGATATTGGCCTTCGCTGTCGCGTGAGAGGCCTGAATGGCTTCCAGCCCGGCCGGGGAATAGATGTTTTCGAGCAGGTCGTATACGACTTCGGCGGGCAGGTCTTTATCCACCAGCATTATGTTCATGACCGCCGCGGTGGTGACGTCTTTCGCCGTTTTATAGATATCGGCCGGTATTGCAGCCTCTATGTAAAACGGGTATTTTTTCAGAAGCCTGCCGAGGGCTTCTCCCTCCACGGGAACGAAAGCTATTTTTTTCGATGTGCCGAGTTCCTGAATGGTCGCGTTTCCGAGTCCAGACGTGACGAAAGCGACGTCGCACATGCCGTTTTTCATCTGGTCGATGGCCTCGCCGTAGCTGAGATAGTCGACTTTGCAGTCGTCGTACGTCATGCCATGCGCCTCGAACATCATGCGCGCGTTCAGCTCGACGCCCGAGTTCGGCGCGCCTACTCCGACGCGTTTGCCTTTCATGTCCTCGAACTTTTTGATTCCGGAATCCTCCGTCGTGACTATCTGGCAGAAGTTCGGCCACAGGCCCATCATCGCGCGGAGGTCCGCGGCTTTTGGCTTGCCTTCGTACGCGCCGAAGGCTTCGACCGCCTGGATGACCGAGTCGGCCATCGCTATCGCCATTTCGCCCTGATCGGTAAGAAGCGCGTTGATATTTTCGGCGGTGGCGCCGGTGGCGGTGGCCGAAGTCTTATAGCCGAGACTGCCGATGAAAGTGGAAAATGACCCGCCTATCGGGAAATATATGCCGCTTGAAGGCCCGGTGAGTACGGTGATGAAGTAGTCACCGCGCTTTAGCGGCGGTTCCGCGCCCGAAGCGGCGTTTGCCATCGACAGAATCAGTGCTGAAATTATGATGAAGCGCGTTGTCTTCCGCATGTCTGTTTCCTCCTCGGTTTAAGTTTTTTCCAAAGTATGCCGCGCCGGTAAAGGTGCTTTTATAATCACCTTCTCTCCTTTATATTTACAGTAAATATCATCGCGTATATTCTGCCATGGAGATTGCTTTCATTAATAAAGTAAGATTACTAACTTGGAGGTAGTGGATACTGACGATATTTTCATTGCAATTTCACTGCGTTCATGTATCATTTGACTATAATGAATGTCACGGAGGCGATTCGTGT
>JAISYN010000303.1 GCA_031269915.1 Synergistaceae bacterium | reverse complement strand
TTTACGGCGTTTGAATGGTTAAAAAAATTTCAAAACCACAGGGGCGAGGATCGAAAGAATGACAGTACTGAAGACCCACCAAAGGCGGTTGTTTATTCCCTCAAAACGAGCATCAATTTTATCAAAACGAGCGTCAACTTTTTCAAAACGAGTGTTCATGTCTTGTATCAGTCTCTCGAAACGGGCGTCAACTTTTTCGAAACGAGCGTTCATGTCGTGTATCAGTCTCTCGAAACGAACGTCGACTTTTTCGAAACCAGCGTTCATGTCGTGTGTCAATCTCGCGAAACGGGCGTCGACTTTTTCGAGGCGAATGTTCATATCTTGCCTCTGCTCGTCGAACTTCTTTTCTATCCGAGTTTCGAATTTTTCCTGCGATTTTTTGACGTTTTCGATCTCAGAAGTCAGTTTCTTGTTTTCTGAGTCAAATCTTCTCTCATCTACAGGCGTAATTAGAACCGATACACTCTCTTTCTGTGGTGCTTTTTCTAAAGTTGTCGGCATTTATTGGTTCTCTCCTTTCTTTATCTCTCTCGGGCATTTGAGGTTGAGGTTTGAGGTGCCCGCCGTCGCGTCGCTTCCCGTAATTATTATAACATTCGGAAACGAGTCAGCGAGAACAATCGAAATGATCCAGCCATCTCGGTGTATACGACTGACTCCACTCGACCCAATGTCAAATATCAAAAACGCCCGCCACTTCTTTGAGCCGTTCTGAAATGGCGATATGCTGCGGGCACTGTTCTTCACACTGTTTACAGGAGACGCAATCCGAAGCTCGGCCGAATTCATGGGCAAGATTGTTGTAATAGGTCGTCTGTGGCGGGGTACGGATAGGCCGTGTCAAAATAAGTAGACCCGCTTTCAAGGAAACGGTCTATCATTTTGGTTGACAGCTCAAAGTCGACGCTCGAATAGTCTTCCGGGTTGGTAAGAGGAAGCCTCATCATGCCAAAGCCCAGCACCGGGATTTTTCCGTCGTTCCGATTTCCTGGTTCCACGTGATTGTCCCCTCTCGTTTATTCCGGTACCAATCTGCCTTGAACGGTTAAAACACCGTCCGTATATCCGGCGGTCAATATTCCGTTATATATTTACGGCTTGCGCCGGCATCGGCGGTATCCGGGTCTTTGTTTGTATATGTATATGGCGTATATATGCTCCAGTGTAAAGTCGGATTGCCGTCAACCGACAAGGAATGCGCTTGAAATTCCAACAAGCCGGCTTCCGGGTGTTGAAAAATTCCGCAGGTGATTCTCTTTCGTTTCACATCATGCCGCTCCCATAAAGCTTTAAATTCTGTGTATTTGCCGCAAAGCCATCCGGCTCTTTCAAGATATTCCGGATGATCCGGATGACGATCACACACCCTGCGGAATACCGCCGTGCTGTATGAAATAAATTCATCGCGGTTTATCATCTGACTCTCGATTTTTTTATCAGCAAACATAATGTTCAATATGAAGCGTTCTTCTTTAGGCCATGCGTTGAAGTCGGAAACAATCACCTCCGCCGCCCTGTTCCAAGCCAATACCTCCGTACTGTCGTTTACGATAAAAGAAGGATAATTTAACTGTTCAACAGCGGCGTATAAAGAAGTGCTGTCTTCTTCCTCGTCTTCGTCGATATTTTCTCGGGATTGCAAGCTGCCTACCTCCGATAGGTCAATCAAGTGCATCAGCTCGTCTCTGTCCAACCGTAACGCCGTTCCAATATTCTGCAAAATATCCTGGGAGGGCTTGACATCCCGGCCCTGTTCCAGCCATGTGTAATAAGTCACGCTTATATTGGCCATATAAGCAACTTCTTCTCTGCGCAATCCAGGTGTCCTGCGCCTCGATACATCCGTGATCCCGACTTTTTCTGGCTGCAGCCGTTCTCTTCGCGACTTCAAAAATTGACCGAGCGCCTTCGATGAATTATCGTTGCTCATGAATTTCCCCCAAAATTCGTAAACGTTCCCGCATAGTATATACTGCTTGCGGGGAGGCAAACAAGTTCTCTGGTCAACCGAACGTACATAAAAATTGACGGACAAATGCCTGTGTGATAAATTTGTCTTGGGTTCATGCGTGGTCACGGTATATGTTGATGAAAGCAAGAGGGATAATATATGAACGGCAAAATTCCGCATATCGTTCAGTATCAAGGTTCAAAGCGATTGCTTGCACCTCAGATACTCCAATATATGCCGTATAAATTTCATCGTTTGCTTGAACCATTTGCAGGTATGGCAGCGATAACGATCGCAGTGGCTGCGGAACGTCGAGCAAAACAATATTTTATCAACGATATAAACAAACCAATTGTGCGACTACTACAAACGGCAATAAATGTTCCTGATGAATTAATTACGAAATATACACAAATATGGAATGGACAGTTTGAATATTCCGGTGGTCATCTTGAACATTTTTACCATATTAGGGACTGTTTTAATGCAGGGGAACAGACGGCGGAAAACATGTTATACTTACTTGCACGTTGCGTAAAAGGAGCAGTTCGATACGGTAAAAATGGAAAATTCAATCAATCCCCTGATAAAAGACGGCACGGTACAAATCCACAAAAGGTAGCCGAGAACGTATATGCAATTGCCGCATTATTAAAGGGAAAGACTCAATTTTCTTCAATTGATTATCGACAAGTTCTTGATATAACACAGGCAGGGGATTTAGTTTACATGGATCCTCCATATCAAGGTGTTTCTAACGTTAGAGATAACAGATATTATTCTGGGGTAGACTTTGAAACTTTTTCAAAATCCATAGAAATACTCAACAAAAAAAGTGTCGATTATGTAATTAGTTATGATGGAGAATGTGGCGGTAAAGGGTATGGGAATGACTTGCCAGAAAGTCTCAGATGTACAAAAATTTTACTCAAAGCTGGAATATCGACACAAGCGACGTTGCTTGGAAGAAAGGATACTACGTTTGAAGCATTATATTTAAGTGACAGGCTTGCCAATAAATTGTTTGACTTTATTCCCAAACAAATGACCTTGTTTGATTGAGAGTGTGGGATGAATACTGATTACCCAAGAGAGTTTCTGGATTTGCTTAATTCTGTTGAGGCAAAACGACCTAGAACAGTAATCCAGCATATTCTTCAGCATGGTTACATTACTTCGCAGGAATTAAAAGATACATATGGTTATAATCACCCACCACGCGCGGTTAGAGACGTTAGGGAATATGGTATCCCACTTGTTACCTATCGCATAGAAGGTGCAGATGGCAGAAGGATTGCCGCATATAAATTTGGTGATCCCCACGAAGTAAAGAATGCTTTGTCAAAGGCAGCCGGGAGAACGGTTTTATCAAAGGCATTGAAACAAGCACTTATTGAGAAATATGGCGCAAAATGTTTTGTTTATCTTGAATCAATAGACGAAAATATTCTTCAAGTAGACCATCGAATTCCATACGAAATTGGCGGAGAGCAAGACGAGAGGGACATCGAAAAATATATGTTGATCTCGCCTTCTGCAAACAGGGCAAAATCATGGACTTGCGAGCATTGCGATAACTGGGAACATAAAGATATCAAATTTTGTATAAAATGTTTCTGGGCGTATCCTGAAAATTATGAACATATTGCAGGAAAATATCAACGAATTATTTCTATTGTATTTACAGGAGATGAAATTACAGATTATAATCGGCTAATTGAAGCATCCGGCATTGAAGAAGCACAAAAAGTAATTAAAAATATCATTCACGAATACGTAAAATAATTATTCTGATAATTGTGGTTTGAGGGTATGTATTCCTTCAGAGATCGGCTTTCCGAGGCTTCCGAAGGGACGGGCAAACCTCCCGCCTTCGAATATTCCAACATAGTATATACTGCTTGCGGGGAGGGATCGACCCTTGATCGATATAAAATCGCTTCGGCTGTCCTTCGGCGAGAAAGTCGTCTTCGGCGGCGTGGACTGGAGAATCGCGGACCGGGACCGCGTCGGGCTCGTGGGGGACAATGGAACGGGCAAGACGACGCTTTTGCGTGTCCTCATGAAAGAAATCGAGCCGGACGGCGGCCAGGTGGAGCGCTCCAAGAACCTGACCGCGGGATACCTGCCCCAGGACCTGGTGGAACTCGAAGACACGTCGGTTTTGGAGTATCTGAAGCGGCGCGCGGGGCTTTCCGAGATAGAAGAACGGCTGCGGGCCGCTGAACACGCGCTGGCGGAAACCGATGCCCGCTCGAAGGCTTTGACGTCGCTTTTGAGCGAACACGGACGGCTGGAGCGCCAGTTCGAGCATTTGGGCGGGTTCGAATTCGAGTCCGCGGCGCGCAGGGTGCTTCATGGCCTGGGCTTCGCTCCTGGGGACGGGGAGCGGAGCTGTATGGAATTTTCCGGGGGATGGAAGATGCGCGTTGCCTTGGCCGCGCTCCTTCTTTCGCGCCCCGACGTCTTGCTTCTGGACGAGCCCACGAACCACCTGGACACGGAAAGCATGGAGTGGCTGGAGGCGTGGCTGCGCGACTATCAAGGCGCCGTGGTGGCCGTATCTCACGACCGCCGCTTCCTGGACAACATGACGGAGCGGATCGCGGAGCTGGCGCGGGGCAAGCTGACCCTCTATCCTTGGAGCTACGAGCGGTACCTGGTGGAGAAAGAAGCCGCGCGGGAGCGCCGGGAAAAGTCGGTTCAGGAACAAAAGGAGCGTATCGACGAGATGGAGCGGTTCATCTCCCGCTTTCGCTACAAGTCCTCGAAGGCGGCGCAGGTGCAAAGCCGCATCAAGCTCTTGGAAAAGATGGAGGTACAGGAGCTCGACGGCCCGTCGAAGACGGTTCGTTTTCGCATCCCCGAGGCCCCGGACAGCGGGTGGGAAACTCTTTCCGTCAAGAACCTCTCGAAAAGCTACGGCGGGCTGCCGGTGTTTGGCGGGGTGAGTTTTACGATAAACAAAGGAGAGCACGTGGCCCTGGTGGGGGTGAACGGCGCGGGAAAATCCACGCTGCTTCGGCTTTTGAGCGGCGTCGAAGAGCCCACGGACGGCGTCGTCCGCATGGGGCGCAACGTGAAGTGCGCTTTTTACTCCCAGGAAAGCGCGCACAACGTGAACTACGCCCGCACCATATGGGAGGAAGCGCGGCAGACCCCCTCCAAGCTCACCGAAGCGGGGAAGCGCACTCTCCTGGGGTCGTTTCTTTTCTCGGGGGAGGACATCCATAAACCGGTCTCCGTCCTCTCGGGCGGAGAAAAAGCCC
>JAISYN010000285.1 GCA_031269915.1 Synergistaceae bacterium | reverse complement strand
GCAAGCAAAGTCGCCGACAGAGTCGGAGTCACAAGAAGCGTCATAGTGAACGCTCTCCGCAAGCTGGGCAGCGCTGGGATAATCGAAAGCAGAAGCCTGGGTATGAAAGGGACGTACATAAAGGTCACGAGCCGTCTTTTCCTCGAAGAACTCGGCATCTCCTCCGAAATAGCCGAGCAGACCTCCCTCCCGCTGAGAGCCGTTCATACCGGGCAATCAGCGGTCGTCGCCTGATGCCAGCGCTATTTTTTCCTGTCAGAGGCCAACGTGCCCGCTATGGAGTAATTTTCAGGCGGCATGTCGTTAAAGATTACCCTCACTTGTTCGGGCGCTACGCCGAGACATTCGCAGGCGACGCGGGTAACCTCGGAGGCAAATTTTCTTTTGGCTTCCGTCGAACGTCCTTGCAGCAGATTGACCTGAATTATCGGCATATCGTTTATATCCTCCTGGAGGTGCATCGGCTGTGGAAATCACCTATTACTATAATATCATATCGGCTGTTTGCGCGTTCATCGCCGGGGCGTGCGCCGGTTCCTTCATAAACGCCACCGCCATGCGCACGGTGGCGGAAAAGAAATGGTGGGGCGCCGAACGTTCCGTTTGCGACAGCTGCGGACATGTCCTTGAGAGCGCCGATCTGTTCCCGATAGCGTCATACATAGCTCTCGGCGGGAAATGCCGTTACTGCGGGTCTAAAATAAAACCGCGTCACTTCGCGGCCGAGATGATATCCGGCGCGGTGACTGCCGCGCTTTTCTTGAGATGGGGTATTGGGGCCGCGTTCGGCGTTTCGCTGCTGGTTTTTTGGTTCGCGTTGTTCAACTCGCTGACTGATTTCGAAAGCGGGTATATATACGACGTATGGGCGATATCTCCTGGCGCGGTAGGACTCCTGATACGGTTGTTTGGAGGATGGCACGCCGTGTTGGATGGAATTTTGGGCGGAACTCTGGGCTTCGGTTTCATCGCCCTGATAATACTGCTGAGCAGAGGAGGCATGGGTTGGGGCGACGCCTTGCTCATGCTGGGGATAGGGGCATGCGTCGGCTTGAAATACTGCGCGTTTGGCCTTTATATCGGTTTCATGGTCGGGGGAGTGGTGGTTGTCCCGCTGACCATAATCAAAAAACTCAAACGCAAGGATGCTGTGCCGCTGGGACCGTTTCTCGCCGTCGGTTCGGTCGCTGCGCTTTTCGTCGGAAACTCGCTTATCCGATATTTCGGCGATCTGATAGGTTACAATCCCGGATGGCCCTGGTGGTAATTGCTGTTGCATTATGCGGACGGCAGTGTAAAATAACGACGGGAGCGTTTGTAAGCGGCTTATTTAATGAATTATTTAAGAGAGTGAAATCAAAAAAAAATGAATAGACATATTGGGGCGTTTTTGATCTATACGGGCGTTATGATTGGGGTTGTGAACTTAGTCAGCGGAGAGATCCGCGTCCTCCCTTATATAGCGGCGATCGTCCTCGTGCTGACGCTGGTATATCTTTTCGTCAATTTCGGAAAACAAAAAATGAAAAAAATGAAAGATGACGAAGTGGACGAGATCATATCGTCCATCAAAAAATCGCAGCGCATCAGGATGGAACAGCGGGAGGCGAGATCCAAAATTCCAAAAAATTCCCCGCGCAGAGAATCGCGGGCCGCGTTCGAGGGTTCAACAAAGCTCGGGTCCGCCCGTTCTATGGCTGTACTCGTCCGCAAACCGCGTCTTCGTGAAAAAATTCTGGAGATATGCGATTTTGCCGATATGGTGCTGGAGACCATCCGTCGTATGCCCGCCGACACTCCGGCGGCGGTGGAGTTTGCCGAAAAACATCTCGCGAAACTGAACGAAGCGCTCGAACGATGTTTTGAAATGAACCGATGCGAGGAATACAGACACGCCCCGGCGTCGCTGGACGCTCAAGAGATAGAGTGTTTCAGCGCGTTTATAACAATTTTCAGAAAACAGCAGGATAATATATTGTTAGAAAGCAGAAATTCATAAAAACAGTCCGGAGGGGAAGTGAGGCGCAATGCCTTCAGGACCAACGACAATGAAAGATTTTGTAAACGCCGCGCCGTGGTGGAGGACCGATATCTTCACCGAGATAGTGACGTCGGGCGACGGCGTGGGAGACTTTCTGAAATTACTGCATGAGCGCGCGTCGTCGCCATTTTTTATAGTGGATGGGATCCTCGAGCCACAGACGCCATTTCGCGGGATTTTCGAGCAAAACGATAAATTCGTATTCGACGCGTCGGAATCGGAACCGCGCACCGGGGACGTGGACCGCGTGGTATCGCTGATAAAAAGCATGTCATACGCTCCCGACGCGATAGCCGGAGTCGGAGGCGGCGCCGCGATGGACCTGGCCAAGGCCGTCTCGATATGTCTTTCGAACCCGCTTCCGTCCGAGAAGTATCAAGGTTACGGTCTCGATATGGCTCGGGGAGCGGATATATGGGTGCTGCCGACATTGAGCGGCACCGGCGCCGAAGTGACTCCCATCGCGGTCTTAAGAGGTCCCGAGAGAAAACTGGGTATCAATAATAAATTCGTGGCTCCGGTTGTGGCTGTGATAGATCCCGCACTTTCCGCGGGGGCCAAAAAATTCAACAGGTTTTTTTCAATGATGGACTGCTTCTTTCATCATTACGAAATAACAAAAAGCAAAACAAGCGCCGAATACGCTGTTCTGGACGCGCATGACGGGGCGCGGATGGCTCGCGAAGTGCTGTCGTGCGACATGGCGGAGTTCGATATCGATCGTGCCGCCAAGTCGGCCGCGGCGTCGGTGCTCGGGGGCAGCAGCTCGATAGGCGGCCGTGTCGGAGTCAGCCACGCTATATCCTACGGTCTCAGCAACTCCAGCCCCCGTCTGCCGCACAGCGTCGCCGTCACAATCTCAATGCTGGCCTGCCGCGACATATATTCCGACGGAGGCTGGGACGATACCGTAAAGTTTCTTGAGATAAACGGCATGTCCCGCCCGACCGCGAGAGAGTACGGAATAAATGGGTCCCACGTCGAACGGATGACCAAAACGGCGATGGGTATGGAGAAACTCTGGCTCAGCCATTTCGGTGAAAATTGGCGCGACACGGTCGACGAGAGTTTCGTGACAGATATTTACAAGAGAATAATCTCGGCGTAAAGAAGCCTATCGGCCGCCCTTTTTCGCCCCGCTCAGTTCTTTTTTCAGACGCCTTCTCAGATACATGAAAAACGAGCACGACACGAAGCTCGCCAGGAAGAACGACAGTGACTGAAACCACCATATATGCTCCAAGGTAAAAATACGCGAGAAAATCCACGCGGCAGGTACCCTGAAGACGATGGAGCGCATCAATTGGGTTATTGTCCCGAAGATGGAGTAACCGGTGCCGACGAAAAAACCGTTCGCGATCACTAGAAAGATATTGAACGGATACCCGGGAACCGACGATCTTATCGATTGAGACGCCAGCGTTTCTATTTCCGCCGCCGGCCTGAAGACGCTCAGAAAAAACTGCGGGAACATGTAAATGAGCGTCCCCATCGTCCCCACAAGCACAAACGCTATCTTCAGCGCGGATTTGAATCCCGCGATCATACGATCGGGATCCCTCTTGCCATAGTTGAACGCTATGTACGGCGTGAGCGCGATGGTGATCCCGTTGAGAAAATTGAACGCCAGCTCCTCGACCCTAAGACCCAGCATCCACGAAGCTACCGCGCGATGGCCGAATTGTGAAAGTATCCTGTTGACGCTCCCCATGCCAAGCGCCGTGCTGGCGGTCGAAAGTCCGACCGGCACGCCTATCCACAATATCGGTTTCCAGTACTTCATCAGCCAGTGTTGTGGCAGCGTCATCGGCGATATGATTATGGCGCTGTTTTCTTTCATTTTGCGCAGCAGATACAATGAGGAAGCTATGCGAGATATCCACGTGGCTATGGCCGCTCCCGCTATACCCCATCCGAACGTGAATATGAACAGGGGGTCGAGGGTGATGTTGATGGCGTTTGCCAAAGCGATGGCCTTGAATGGAACGACCGTGTTGCCCTGCGCCCTGAACACGGTGTTCGCCATATATGTATAACCCATAAAAGGAAGCATCACCGGAACCCACATGTTGTAAAGCCAGCACATCCGCAGGAGCGTATCGTTGCCTCCGGCGCCTATCACCGAAAAGAGCGCGTTAGATATTGGCGGCAGGACGAGCGGAGCGGATATGAGGCATACCACGTACAGCAGCGACAGCCCGCTCTTGGCCACATGCCTGGCCGAAGTCACGTCCTTGCGCCCCAGACAGCGGCCCATGATCGCTATGGAACCGTTGGCGACGCATTCCAGGGTGGCGAACACGCACATGTTTATAGGTCCGGTGAAAGACATGGCGGCCATCGGCAGTTCGCCCAGCCACGACACGAAAATGGTATCCACAAGATGAAGGAGCGTGTTGAATACGAAAAGCCCAATTGATGGAATCGCCAGTTTAAGTATTGCCGACATCGGAGAGTCGTTGCCCAGATCCGCTTTCCCAATGAAAAACCTGAAATTAGCGATGATATTCAAAACTTTTTTTAAAATTCTCATACTTTATTTAGAAAAAAATACCTCCGCTCCGAAAAAATGCCGTAATGTGTCTCACAACAGTTTTGTCAACTCAAGGATTTCTGCCTCAAACCGCGGGTTGAGTGTTTGATGATTGCGCTGGGTTTAATAATAGCGCCGCATCGCGTAAAACCACGTTTTCACCCATTGGGTGAAAACGCAGAATTGTGTGAATCCAGAAAAGGTCTGCTCAACAGAGCGTTCAAACTCATTAACCCGCGGTTTGAGGTTCTAAGTCCGCCGTTTCAATTGCAAACATTAGCCTCATTTCGTGCGGCACGACATTTATCTAACTATTTCCCACTTTAAGTATAATAAAAAAAGCTTATATTTACAAGCGGAAGCCGCGACATTCGCATGGGGAACATGCTCATATTCCCCCGCTGGCTTTCCGGCGATCTATGGCGTCCAGGCGCTCGAATCAAGTGGCCTTATCTATTTTTTCGCCCCCGGGTCTCTGAACGAACGCGAGCGTATGCGAAGTTTGAGT
>JAISYN010000260.1 GCA_031269915.1 Synergistaceae bacterium | reverse complement strand
AAGGGGGCTGAGCCCGGAGATATTCGCCCCGACGAGCGATACCGACATCGGACGTCTGGTCGGCGGCGAGGGCGTATCGTTCGGCGTGTGGTTCGAAGAACGGCTCATCTGCATGAGAGCCGTTATAGTCAACGGCGGTTGGGTGAACGATATTCTGTGTCACATAGGTTTCGGGGCGGACGAACAGAACCGTACTATCTATACCGAACACTGTATAGTTGACAGAGAGTTTCGCGGCAACAACGTCCAGTTTCTCACGCATTACGCCATAGAGCAGCATATAGCGGACAGGTATGAGGTGTTTTTCACCACAGTGTCTCCCAAAAACAGTTTTTCGCTTCAGAACATCCTCGGATGCAATTTCGTGATCGTCGGAATCAAGGAGATGTACGGAGGCTATCTGCGCTTTATAATGCGGAAAAAGCTGTCTCTGGGGTTGCCTGTATGGACTCACGGGCACCTCGTCATTCCGATATCCGATATCGGGCGTCAGATGGAAGCTATAGCCGACGGCTTCGTCGGTTACAAGATGATACGGAAATACAGGGGTTTTTCCGTCCTTTACGCGCCGATGGCCGAACAGCCGCCGAAGGGCTACTGGCGAAACATGGCTGTCAAACGCAAAAAATTGTAAATTAACATGGCTTGGTTGGATTAAATATTGACGACGGACGCATTCGCCATGGTATAACCCGAGTTTAACGGCAAATTTGGAAAACATAGGGCATAAGGCATTGCAAACACTGAATAATTTAGGAGTTGCGATGCATATAAAATTATAGCCATATAAAAACTGACTTCTCGAAGCCGTACTTTAGCCTCCTATCATGCTTTTCGACAATTTGATCATCCTTTATATGTATCTTAAAGAAGAATATCTATTCTGTATTCTCATAAATTGCTGCTATATCTACGTTTACATCACATTTTCCGATTGCGGGATGCGTGGTTATGACGGCGGGGCGCCTTTCGGCCTTTCAATGATGACGCGTTTCAGGAAGCGTTTCACGTAAGCTGTCGGGGAAAATGCCCGCGTAAGATTGACGTAGCGGACATTGCTGATAATATATACATTGCGCGCGTCCTTGTAAACCCTGCGGCGCGGCATATTTAAAAAGCGCTGATCAATCCGCCTTAAGCGGCGTTGCCGTTTATGAATACGGTCGCCGCAAGGGTTTAAAACTTCACCCTTTAGGCATTTAACGATGAATCAGCTTTTTCTTAAATGGTATTGCGCAAAATTTGACGGGCCAAGTCACTATTTCTGAGAGGAGTGCAATTATATATGGCGAGCCGTAAACCGGAGGAAATTCGTTCTATCGCGATTGTAGCTCATGGAGGCGCGGGAAAGACGTCTTTAGTGGAGGCCATGCTGTTTGATAGCGGGGCTATTTCCAGGATGGGCCGCGTCGACGACAAAAACACCGTCTCGGATTTTGACCCCGAGGAACAGAAACGCTCCATCTCTATAAACAGCGCTCTCTGCTCTTTCGAATACAACGGGCGCACGATTCACGCAATTGACACGCCGGGCTTCGCCGATTTCGTCGGCGAGCAGATCAGCTCGATGATGGTGACGGACGCGTCTATATTCGTGATAAACGGCAATTCAGGCGTTGAGGTGCAGACCCTCAAACTATGGGAGTTCGCGTCCGAATACAACAACGCCGCTATGTTCTATATAAGCCGTCTCGACAAGGAAAACGCGGACTTCGACGGCGTAGTGGGGGACATTCAGACGAACATATCCAAGAACGCGCTGCCGCTCTATCTTCCGATAGGCGCCGAGGCCTCTTTCAAAGGAGTGGTCAGCGTTTTGACCGGCAAATCGTACACCTACAAGGGCGACGGTTCGAAGGACTTCACGGAAGGGGATACTCCAGCCGGCATGACCGACGCGGTGGCCTCCGCGCACGAGGTCCTTGTGGAAAAAATAGTAGAGGCCGACGACGACCTCATGATGAGATACCTCGACGGAGAGGAACTCGCGCCTGCCGACATAGCGGCGGCCATGCGCAAAGCCGTGTCGTCCAGGATGCTGTTTCCGATAATCCCAGGCGCGTCCGTGCCCAACATCGGGGTGTTCCAGGCGCTCGACGCCGTTGTCGATTACCTGCCGTCCCCGTTGGACGCGCCTTTGCGCAAGGCGGAAAGCGGCGGAGGGGAGGTCGAGGTCGCGCCCGACATAAACGCGCCATTCAAAGCCCTCTGCTTCAAGGTCATGGTCGATCCCTACGTCGGCAAACTGTCGTTCGTGAGGGTGTTCTCGGGCAGGCTTACCAGCGACCAGACGATATACAACGTCAACAGGGGCGACGAAGAGCGCATCAGTTCGTTCAGAGTGCTGCGCGGCAAGGAAAGTTCGGAAACCAAGGAGATAGTGATCGGCGATATCGTGGCCATACCCAAGCTGGACAGCACCGTTGTGGGCGACACTCTGAGCGTCAAAGGACAGAACGTGATGTTCCCGCCGATAAAGTTCCCGAAGCCGGTTTACAGCGTGGCGGTCTCGCCCAAGAGCCGCGCCGACGAGGATAAGCTCGGCAACGCGGTGCGCAAGATACTGGACGAGGACAAGACGCTCGACTTCATGAAACACCCCGAGACCAACGACTCGGTGCTCTCCGGCATGGGCGACATGCATCTCGACATAGCCTTGTCGCGCATAAAGGACAGATACAAGGTCGACCTCGAAACCAGCACGCCGCGCGTTCCCTACAGGGAGACGATCAAAAAAACCGCGAAAGCGCAGGGAAAATACAAAAAACAGACCGGAGGGCGCGGACAGTACGGAGATGTTCACTTCGAGCTTTCGCCGCGCGAAAAAGGTTCTGGCGTCACTTTCGAGGACAAAATTGTCGGAGGAGTGGTTCCCAGGAATTTCATACCGGCTGCCGAAAAAGGTCTCCGCGAGGCGGCCTCGAAAGGCGTTCTGGCCGGATACCCCGCGGTCGACTTCAACTGCGCGATATTCGACGGCTCGTATCACGATGTGGACTCGTCCGAAATGGCCTTCAAGATAGCGGCGTCGATGGCGTTCAAAAAGGCGTTCACTGAGGCCGGCCCAATTTTGATGGAGCCGATAATGAACGTGTCCGTCACCGTCCCCGAGGACTATGTCGGCGACGTAATGGGAGATTTCAACAGCAGGCGCGGTCGCATAATGGGCATAGACCCGGACGGCAAGATGCAGATAGTGAAAGCCCAGTGCCCGCAGGCTGAGACCTTCCGCTACGCGATAATCCTGAGATCGATGACCAGCGGCAGAGGCAGCTTTACCATGGAATTCTCCCATTATGAGGAGGTTCCGCCCGAAACGGCCAAGAAAGTCATCGAGGCCGCCGCGCGCGAACGCCAAGAAGAGGAGGATTAGTCCTCCCGCGTTTATCCCGCTTCGCAGCCGCGCCGTATGACAGAACGCGGCGCGGTTTTTACGCGCCTTCTTTACAGTCGCATTGATTTTATAAAAAATCCGCCGGCTGTATCACGAACTTGGCGGAGCATCGGGCAGGTCCAGCATTTCTATGTTGTCGTCGTGAATTTCAGAGTTTGAGATCAATTTTACGATGGACGAAAAATGCAGAACGTCGAGGGCTTCTCTGATGTCCTCGACGTCCAGGCGTCCGTTCATGACTCCCGGAAGCGGAAGATATATCTCCTTCATGTGGCCTTTTATGGCGAGGCGAAGCAACTGCCGGGCGCTCCGCGCGACTATGGCGGGTTCCGCCATGCAATGCCCGCCCGGTATCTTCTGCCCCCAGTTGTATTTGGAGACCTCGTCGGGCAGACAGCGTTCAAATTTGCACTCCTCAGGCTTTGTGAAGAACGCTATTATCCTTTCGTCGACGAAACCCACATGCCCGTGCCCTATGACGATAAATTCCCCCAGCTTGTTCGCGAGGCGCGGCACATAAGGCGCCAGGGCGAGGGCGTTGCCCCTGTCCACGATGCCCGACATATCTTTTTTCCTCACTTCGAGACTCACCGTGATACAGACGGTTTTGTTGTTTTTCCACAGTTCGGCGATATCCGCCCTGTAGACGCGGAAAGCCATGCCGTTTCACCTCTGTCCTGTCAGTCCGCCGATGAAGGGAAGAAGCCGGAGGGGAGTGTCATCCCTCCGGCGTTGTTTCCGGACGTTCCTGGAATTTTTACGACAGATCGGCCGGCCTGGTCTTCGCAATCACGGGCTCGCCGTTCTTGCCCTTCCACGCTATGCCTATGCCCAGGTACGTTATGATGATCGCGATTATCGGGTTCAGGTAGTTGAGGAACGCGTAGGGCATATAGTCGAGCGTGCTGACGCCCAGTGTCTTGGATTGATAAGTTCCGCAGGTGTTCCACGGCACGAGCGCCGACGTTATGGTGCCGGTGTCCTCCAGCACGCGGGAGAGCATTCTGGGGTGCAGCCCCTTCTCGTCGAAGGCCTTCTTGAACATGCGGCCCGGAAGGACTATAGCTATATACTGATCCGCCGCGAACATATTCGTGACCAGGCACGATACGGAAACGGCCGTGATATAGCCGCCGACTGTTTTTACGTATTTCATTATCTCGCCGAGCAGCACTTCGAGGAATCCGCAGCGGTCCAGAACGCCTCCGAAGATCAACGCGCACATCACGAGAGAATTTGACCATGTCATGGACTGCATTCCTCCTCGGGCGAGGAGTTCGCTCAACACAGCGGCGGCCGACTGGACGGATTCCATAGACAGACCCGACAGCCCCTTTTCGGCAATCAGCCCGGTGAGCGCGGGAAGGTCTTCGGCGAGTTCGGCGATTTGCGCCGGGAGAACCGGCGTGTAACCGTTCTGCATGACGTCGAGCATCGCTCCGAACGACTCTCCCTCGAACATTCCAAGCGCTATGCCGGCGAGCGCTCCGGCGAAAATGCTCGGCAACGCCGGTTTGCCGGACGCGGCGAGCGCGATGACCAAGATCGGCGGGATGAGGGCTATGGGAGAGATTCGAAATTCCGTCTGCATCATGGACTGAATGGCCGATACTTTTTCAGTGTCGAACTCGCCCGACGAATAACCCGCGCCCATGACGCCCGCTATTACCAGCACTATGATGTAGGTGGGCGCTGTCGTCCATACCATCGCCCTGATGTGCTGGAATATATCGGTTCCCGCCATCGCGGGCGCCAGATTTGTGGTGTCGGAGAGCGGCGACATCTTGTCCCCGAAGTAAGCTCCCGAAATTATGAAACCGGCGGCCACCGGAGCGGGAACGCCAAGCCCTGCCGCGATACCCATCAGCGCTATGCCTATGGTTCCGGTGGTGCCCCACGAGGTGCCCGTGGCGAGCGATACTATGCTGGTTATCAACAGCGTCGCTATCAGGAAGATGGACGGGTTCAAAATCGAAAGGCCGTAATAGATCATGGACTGCACAACGCCGCTCAAAAGCCACGTTCCAACCAATATTCCGACGGTGAACAAGATTATTATCGCCTGCATGCCCATCATTATGGACGCCATCATGCCCTCCTCAATGGCGGCCCAGGGATATTTCAGAACGCACAGCGCTACGAGGGCCGCTACGGTCGCAGCCATCACCAGCGCCATGTGTACGTCGGTCTCCCAGTACAGAACCGCGCCTCCGATGAATAGCGCGGCGATTACGATGACAAGAATAGCCTCGATAAGAGTTGGCTTGCGCCCGGTCTTTGTCGTTGTTTCCTCGTCGCTCACAGTCATTTCCTCCTCAGAAGTAGGTATTATATTTTATATATAAAGCGCCGCCGCGGAACTGCGAATCGCAAATCCACGGCGGATTGAATTTCAAACGGCGCTTCAGATTTCTTCGGTGGTCTGCGTTATCACGACGTTACGCCGTTTCAACTCCTTAACCAGATATTCCACGGACGCGGGCGAGTCTCCGATGACCTCGGGCGGGTTGACTCCGGGATTCGTGAGCATTCCTTCGGCTATCATCCTGCCCACTATCGCGCACGTAAAGCCAGTTGTCCGCGACATCGAAGGATAACCGCTGTCGATGTCTTTTTCGTCGTAGAGGCTCGATATATGCCTGATCTTTTTGCCGTCTTTCCTTCCGGTCACCCATACCTGGAAAAAGGTGAAATCTTTTTCGTCGTCGCGCAGCTTCATCATGGGATAGGCAAGCCGGCCGAAAAGCGCGCGCGGGGCTATATCGGCCGCCCCCACTCTCACGGGCTCATTGCTGAAAAGCCCTATGGAGCGCAAAAACGCGAGATTGTCAGCCGTCCCCGGATAACGGAGGGTGTATTCCACCACATTGGGCGACGGAATGGTGTCGAGCAGAGTACGGCATCCGTCCGTCAGGAAACCCTCCATTTTGGGCAAATCGACTCCGGCCATCTTGAATTCGTAATCCCCGCATTCAGAGAGAGCCTCGTAAGATATTATCTTTCCGTTCTTTTTGCATCTGGCCGGGCGGGTGTATTCCTCTATGACGTCGTCGGGGCTGAAAACGAGCTTGTAGTTGAAGGGCGGTTCGGGTTTTGTGGGGAGTCCTCCGACGAAGTATGTCACGTCCTCCACCTCGTCGAGCATGTTACATCCGTGCTTGATCATGACGTTCGTGGCGCCCGGGGCCACTCCGACGTCCTCGTATGAGACCACCCCGGCCTGTTTCGCCGCGGAATCGTGCTCGCGGAAGTCCTCCGGCATGAACGAGATGTCCGAGATATTCACTCCGGCCTTTATGACAGCGCCGAGCATTGTATACCCCAAAAACCCTGGAACGGCGCCCAGGCAGATGTCGAACCCCTTTACCGCGTTTACTATGGAGGATTCTGAAGAAAAGTCCACGTCGGAACGAACGGTTATCTTGTCTCCGGATTTTTTGCGCGTCTCGTTCAATGTTTCCACGTTCGCGTCGCAGACGGTCACGTCATATTTTTCATCCGACGCCATATCGAGAGCGATCACAGAACCAACAAGACCGTTGCCTAGCACGATTGCGCGTTTCTTCATAAATTCCACTCCTTTATGTAAATTTAGTTATCATGGCTTAAGCTTATCAGAGCATTTTAAAAAAAGCAATCATTGACCCGGATATGATACATGATAACAGAATTTATATGATAACTCACGACATCCAGCAAGCCTTCGATTACGGCGCACGCGCCGCCGTGCCGGAGGAGAGAGGAACGTCCTCGATATCGGCGGTCAAGAGGGAAAATATGACGATTCAGCGTTCGGCCTCCGCGGCGAAAATTATTTGAGCAGCGAAAAATCTCCTATAGAATCAAAAAGTTCCTTGCACCGCAAAAGCAAAGCCACTCGCGCGGCGCGTACATCAGGGTCGGGATCCATGACCATCACTCCGTCGAAAAATACCGATATCGCGCCGCCCAGTTCGGACAGCGCTTTGCAGACCGACGTCCAATCTTTGGCTTCCAACGCGCGTTTCACGCTCCCGCCCTGCTTGTCGAGCGCGGAGTGAAGCGTGCGTTCCGCCTCCGTGGAGAAATCAGTCCGTTCTTTTTTCGAAGAGAACGGTTTTTTATCAGGTATTTTGTTCAAAATATTGGCGACCCGCACGGCCGAAAGCACCAGGGACTCGAACCAGGGCTCGCCGCTCACGTCCTCGAACGCCTCCAGCATTCTCAGAACTTGCAGGGGGCGGGCTCCCATACTCGTCACTGCGAGGCTGGTGGTCCCGTGCGCGTAACCGCGTTCTCTCAGTTGGTTATGCAGACGCTGACGGCAAAAATCCATGGACCCGGCGAGCACGTCTTTGTCGGCGTTCAAACACTTAGCCGCGTAAGCGAGCAGCGCGTCGGTATCTATGTCCAAGGAGAGCCCCCATATTATCTCGTTAATTCCGCGCGCGGCCCTTCGCAGGCCGTAGGGATCCTGCGAACCGGTCGGCGGCAGGCCGGCCTTGTGTATCGCTATTATAGTATCGGCGCGGTCGCATATACCGAGGATCGCTCCGATTTTGCCCTTTGGTATACTGTCTCCGGCGAAACGCGGCAGGTATTGCTCGAACAGGGCTTCGGCGACTTCCTCCGGTTCTCCCTCACGCAGGGCGTATTCGCGTCCCATCACGCCCTGCACTTCGGGGAACTCGAATACCATTCCGGTGACGAGGTCGGCTTTTGAGAGCAGGGCGGCTCTGTCGACGGCGCGCGTAATTTTCGTCTCCTTCATTTTTTTGACGAGCCACGCGCAGACGGAACGGACGCGCTCCGTCTTGTCGCGGATGGAGCCGAGCCGCTCCTGATACAGCACTTTTTCCAGTTGAGGCAGACGGGATTCCAGTGTGGAGGTCATGTCGTCCTTCCAGAAGAACGCGGCATCATACAGCCGGGCGCGCAGCACCCGCTCGTTTCCGTCACGGACAACGCTCATATCGCGGGCTTTGTTGTTGCTTACGCCGATGAAGTAGGCCGAAAGACGGCCGTCTCTGCTTCTCACAGGGAAATAGCGTTGATTTTTTTTCATCGTCGCTATCAGCACTTCCTCCGGTATATCCAGAAACTCGCTCTCAAACGCACCGAGAAACGTAACGGGATATTCGACGAGCTGTGCGTTTTCTTCCAGCAACTCGGAGTCTTTGTCGGCTATGCAGCCTATCTCGCGCTCTATTTTGGCTATTCCGTCCATTATAATTTTCTTGCGCATTTCGTGATCAACTATGACGAACTCCCGTTCCAAGGTTTCCGCATATTTATGGGCGCTTTCTATCTGAACGGATTTGGAGCCCATGAACCTGTGTCCTCGGCTTTCCGCTCCGCTTGTTACGCTGCCGAAGCGAACGGGGATGATGGCGCTGTCCGCCAGGGCCACGATCCATCGCACCGGCCGGGCGAAACGGACGCCCTGTTCCTCCCAGTACATATTTTTTGGGAACACTATTTTTTTCAACAGTCCGGACAGCCATCCGGGAAGCAGTTCCATGGTGTCTCTTCCGGCTTCGCGCACTACGGCGTGGAGATATTCCACTCCTTTGACCTCCGTGAATCTGAGATCAGACGCCGTAATTCCGCGGCTTTTAGCGAATCCGAGAGCGGCCGCCGTGTATTGCCCGTTTTGGTCGACGGACTGATTTTTCGGGGGGCCTTTTATAGTTTCCTCAAAATCCTCCTGCCTGTCGGCGAGATCGCTCACATATAACACGATACGCCTCGGAGTGCCGGTCACTTTGATATTCCCGTACTTGAGGCGCATCTCCGCAAGGCCGGCGCGGGCGATATTGTCAAGTTCCACTATGGCCCGCGTAATAAAACGAGCCGGTATCTCCTCCGTGCCTATCTCAAAAAGTATATCGCGTTTTATCATTTTGACACGCCTTCCGCCTCGGAACAGCCGCCTGTGAACTTGTTCATCAGGGGGAACCCCATGCTCTCGCGTTGAGCGAGATATGCTCTGCAGCACGCGCCGGCGAGGGAACGGACACGGCCGATATATCCGGTGCGTTCCGTAACGCTTATGGCGCTGCGCGCGTCGAGAATATTGAACGCGTGCGAACATTTGAGAACATAGTCGTAAGCCGGCAGAACCATTCCGCTCTCTATGACGCGGGCGCTCTCGGCCTCGTACATGTTGAACAATTTGAATAGCATGCCGGTATCCGCCAGTTCGAAGTTGTAAGTGGAACCCTCGACCTCCGAACGATGGTGAATATCGCCGTACTTCACATCGTCAACCCACTGAAGTTCGTAGACGTTATTCACTTTCTGAACGTACATCGCTATGCGTTCGAGTCCGTATGTCAGTTCCACCGGAACAAGCTGCATATCGACGCCCCCGAACTGCTGAAAGTACGTGAACTGCGTTATCTCCATGCCGTCGAGCCAGACCTCCCAGCCGAGGCCCCAGGCGCCGGTCGTCGGGTTTTCCCAGTCGTCCTCCACAAATCGGATGTCGTGGCTGAGGGGGTCGATACCGAGTGCAGTCAGCGATTCGAGATAGATATCCTGTATGTCCTCCGGCGACGGCTTCAATATCACCTGATATTGATAGTAGTGCTGAAGCCTGTTCGGATTTTCGCCGTAACGTCCGTCCGTGGGCCTCCTGGACGGTTCTACATAGGCGACCTTCCACGGCTCGGGACCGATGACCCTGAGAGTGGTGGCCGGATTCATGGTGCCGGCCCCAACCTCGACGTCGTACGGCTGCTGAAGGATACATCCCCGGCTGGTCCAGAAATTTTCGAGGCGCATTATCAGGTCTTGAAAGTTCAAATTGGATACCTCCCTGCCGCGATTCGAGGCGTATTAAAAATTTTTCCGCGGGCGGATTTAATTATAACCTAACTGTCCATGATCTTCGATCGTAACGAGCGATGAAAATCATTAGAAAAGCAACACTCTCGTACTATCGATTCCCAAAACGTAAAAACGATCTTTGGCAGGAAAAGATTACTGTAATTAAGGTTAATTTAAGACATCTTTTTTACCAACCCGTCCTTCCTGAGACTAGAGTTCCCAAAATGATGCGATATCATTTATGTCAGTCATCCAACGTGTAACACATTAGAAAATAGCATGTTATAGAAATCCGGCTCCAGTTAATCGCGATTCAGAGATTAACCGGGTAAACCCTTGGAGAAAGGTTGAAAGATCAATGGGTAAGATGAAACAACTATGGTTTGTCGAAGAAGGGAAAGTTGCTCTTCTGGATGTTGATATTCCGGAAATAAAAGGAAATCAGGTTAAGGTAAAAATCGCATATGCAGCTATATGCGCGACGGATGTTCATCAGGTCACAATGGGCGTTTTAGGGGCTGTGCCGCCTATGGCGCTGGGACATGAGGCGTCCGGGATCATAGTTGAGGTTAGCCTGGAGGCGGCGGGAGCAGGGTTTCGAGAAGGGGATCAGGTTGCGCTGTTTCCGGTTACAAACTGTGCTAGTTGTGCATGGTGTAAAAAAGGAATGCCTCAATACTGTATCAACGCACGGACGACGGGGGCTTTTGCCGAATACGTCGTCGTGGATATCAGTGCAGTTTTTAAAGTTCCAGAGGGGAGTGATCTAAAAAAATATGCTCTTGCGGAACCCACAAATTGTACTTTACGAGCGATGGATTTAGTGCCGATCAAACACGGATCAACAGTAGCGATTGCGGGCATTGGAGGGATCGGTTCCATTATGTTGAATCAGATACTCCTTTCCGGCGCTGCGAGAATAACGGCAATCGATCCTGTTTCCGAAAAACGTGAGCTAGCCTTAGCGATGGGAGCGAAGCATGTGATAGATCCGTTTCACGAAGACGTTGTAAAAAGGTCAATGGAAATCACGGACGGCGTCGGATTCGATTATGTATTTGAAGTGTCAGGATCACCGAAAGCTGCAGAGACCCCGCTGAAAATCCTTGCCAGGTGCGGTACAGCGGTATATTTTGCAGTTTTCCCACCGAAATTTGAAATACCGCTTAACCTATATGATTTATATATGAAAGAAGGGAAAATCCAGACGGTGTTTAATGTACCTAATACCATGCATCGTTCGATCAATATTATTGAACGGATGCAAACTGATAAGATTATCGGGAAAATCATGCCTCTCAGAGACGCAGTGAAAAGTTTTGAAGTTTTCCATCAATCGATATACCCTAAAATTCTGCTTGATTGCAGTAAAACCTGATTTTAAATGAGGAAAGGTGTAAAAATTATGAGACAAAATAATGAAGGAAATTTGACGTTTGCAGGACGTCTTGGTTATGCTCTGGGAGATTTTGGCAATTGTTTCAGCTGGGCGCTTGTTTCCGGGTATTTAATGTATTTCTGGACGGACGTAGCGATGTTACCAGCAGCGCTGTGCGGGACTCTTATGCTGATTTCAAAAGGATGGGACGCGATCAATGACCCGATTATAGGTGCGCTTTCCGATCGGACAAAATCAAAATGGGGGCGTTACAGGCCATGGATCCTGATTGCTTGCATTCCCATGCTCATTTTTAATATCATGAGTTTTGTTGTATTTCCGTCAGAATCCGTAAATGTACGTGCCGCCTATGCAATGACCATTTACATGGTTTTAGTGTTGGCGTACACTTGTGTTAATATTCCCTACTCGGCCATGCCGGCTACCCTTACCCGAAACGATGAGGAACGTTCTAGGCTCGCCGCTTGGAGGATGACAGGCGCCTTTATCGCTACTCTGATTCTGTCTCAGGGTGTGTTGCGCGTGGTTAAGCTGGCTGGAAACGGCGATGAAGCAAAAGGATTTTTTGTCGCAGCCATCATTTTCTCACTGCTTGCGCTCCCGGTCTACATTTTTTGCTTTGTGTCCACCAAGGAAGTCGTTGAAGTGCCGATTCCTCAGAAAATCAGAGCCGTGGAATATTTCAACGTATT
>JAISYN010000280.1 GCA_031269915.1 Synergistaceae bacterium | reverse complement strand
TGGTTCTTTTTCCAGGCTAAAACGGAACACGCTTTAAGTTGTGGAGAGAGCGGCACAAAGCAAAGATTATCATACTCGCTGTCAAGTTTGAGGCATAAGGCGACGCCAATCCCGTTTTGTACCATGACGGCCGAGTTATAAAGCAGGTTATAAGTCGCCGCAATATCGAGTTGGTCGTAATAGGAACCGAACCAACTCGCGAGTTCGTTCCGCACAAGCTCGCGTCCCGCGATAAGTAAAGGCACATTTTTCAAATCGTGAGGATTGACGGTTTCCTTAATTGCCAGGTCAGAGTCTTTTTTTGCCAAGACGCCCCATTCTTCCTGGGATGGTATACGGAGAAACTCGTATTTTCCAATATCTACAGGCTCAAGAAGCAGTCCGACATCAAGCAATCCTTTTTCGATACGGTCTTTTATTTGGTCTGCATTCCCGCTGTAAAGTTCATAACGTATAAGCGGATGAATTTTTCTGAAAGAAGCGAGTATTTCAGCAAGAAATTTTACGCTGCGCAGCTCGCCGCTTCCAATGGCGATTTCACCAGTAAGGTTTCCTTCTTCGCGAGAAAATTCCCGCTTTGTTTTTTCGGCGAGGGAAACGAGTTCCTCCGCACGTCGTTTAAGCAGCATACCATCATCGGTCAGAATGATGTTATGCTTGCTCCTGACAAACAATTTCACGCCCAATTCTTCCTCAAGCTGCATAATTTGGCGTGATAGCGTCGGTTGCGTGACGCACAGAAGCCGCGCGGCTTTTGTGATGTTTTCTTCCCGCGCTGCCATCAGAAAGTATTTTAAAACGCGAAGTTCCATAGGCATAGCTCCTTTCAATATATCAGTCAATTGCACCACAAATGTGATTTATTTTCAATGTTTTGAACGTCCATGAATATCGCGCCCCCCTTCGGATTTAGAGCCCGTCTAATATCTCCACATGCCCGTTTTTTGTAGGCTTTCCGTTATACTTCGTCAACACCTAGTTGCATAATTTCTCCGATTATGTGAGGTCTTCGCACCCTAATCTGGCGAAAAGTCTGCTCATAAATTCGAGTTTCAGCAGATATTAGACAGGCTCTTAGGAAAACTTACCACATCGCGGAGGCGTTGTTAATAAATTTGCGGGCCTTATGCCTGAACGCAGTATTTATGATGTTTTGCCGAGCGTATTATGAGGTATTAAGAATATTACGCCAGTTTAATCTCGCCATAATACCTATGTATTGTTATAAAAGTGGAAATTATGCTGTTCTTTTGCAGAGATATCGTTATTTTGATGTAATAACGCTATTTTTACGCAGATATTGTGAGAATTACGCCGTAATTTGCCGAAAGCCCGCGTCAGAGTATCTTGTATATCGGGATTATCGGAACAAAAATATAATCGGAACTGTTGAGGTATGAGCCAGCACTCATGCCGTTTTGGCCGTTAAAAGTTCCGATTATATTTACCAGCGCAAAGTGTTAACGGCGGGGTGAAAAACGGCAGAAATGAAAAGTTCCGATTATATTTTTTTACATTACCTCAGTCCAACCAGGCGCTTCAATATTTCCTCATCGTTGACAGTGAAACGCTCCGGGTTCAGTTTGGAGTACAGCGGAGTGTCTGACGGCGTCGCGGCGGCGATGGCCGCGCGCTTGTGTTCGGTATCGGCGTGAGCGTAAATCTGCGTAGTTTCGAGATTCAAGTGACCGAGCCACTGCGACACAAGCGTTAAATCCATGCCGTTCTGGTAGAGGTGCATCGCACGGCTCTCCCCATTTCAGACATACGCGCGGAGGAAAAGAAAAAAGCGAAACTGGCGGCGATGCCGGTGAAAACCCCGGAGGAAATAGAAGCCGAAAAAGAAGAACGTCTGCGGAAAAAGCGCGAATATCACCAAAACTACCAGCGCGAATGGCAACGAAAACAAAAAGAAAAGGAAGGCATTGACAAGATTGCGAACTAAAATGTAATATAATGACTCTTTTAGATTTAGACAAACGGCCATATGCAATTTCAACCTTAAAATCTTAGAAACTGCTGCCTTGACAAGTCGAGTCTAAGGACGGCTCGCTTTATCGCGCCAAACGCTATCGCTTCCCCAATGGCCCATTCAATGGCCTCCGCTATAGTCATGGACTTCGCCGCGCAGATCCGGGCCAGCGTCGCCCGAGACTCAGACGGCAGATAAACGTTAATGGCCTTCTTGCCTTCTGCCTTTAGACTCTGTCTGTATTCCCGCGATATTTCGGCATCCGTCTTCGCGTCTGGTTTCGTTGGCCGCCCTCTCGACGGGCGTGGTTGATCCATTTCGATCTCTCCTTTTTATTATGGCTTAGTTGCCATAAATAATTTTACCGACTAAGCCGTAATATTTCAAGCCACGTTACCGTTCAGAAACAGTATGTTGTAAAAATCGCTTAATCGCTTATCTGCTCCATCCTCTGCTCCGTTCCCGCCACTCCCGTTCCTCCACGATCGTGCCTATACGCCTGTCAAGACATTTTATCTCGACATTTTTGCCTACAATGGCGGCGACTTGCGGGAGGTCGTCTTTTTCGACATGGTGCAGTATTACGTGACTGTCGCCGATCATCTGAGCGGCGTAATGGGAGCCGTCACGTTCGGCTGTCCCGAGTACGAGTCCGCTGTAGCTTCTCCCGTCCTGCGCATTTGTCACGATGAAAACCTCCTCTCCGAATTTTGCGGCGAGTTCCCGTATTGAGGCGCGGAAACAACTGTAGTTTTCTTCCCTGATTCGCGCTTTCATTTCCTCAGCCTCGCGCTGGGCACGTTCTTCGCGCTCTATTCTCGCGTCGTCCTCGCGGACGATTGCGGCGGCGTCGGGGTGTAGGCGCAAGGCTTCCTCGGCGGCATACTCCTTGAGGCGGTCATGCCTCGTTGCGGCTTCCCTGTGTGCTTTGTCCATCTCCACGCCATCGTGTGCGCGTCTGACGCCGAGTGATTCGAGGTCTGAGCGGATCATTTCAAGGAGTTTGCCGCGTTCAGACTCCCACGCGGCGTGATCGGCGCGCCATTTCTTGACGCCGATTCCGAAAAGTTTAGGTTTCTTCGGCTCGCCAGCGGCCAGGGCTTCAAACTCCTTTTTATGGGCGTTGTAAGAGTCCCATGCCTTCCGGTGCTTTGACTCCTGTGACGTAGTTTCGGCCTCGATGGTTTTACGCGCCGCATCGACGGACATCGGCGGCTGGGACGCACGCTCAAACTCTTTAACGATTCCGGACAGTTCGGGATTCGAGACGCGGATGCCGTTCTTAGCCGCTATTTCGGCACACTTCCTCTTGTAATCGTCCGTGCCGTTGATATGAACGCCGCCCCATTTTTCCTGGGCCAACCGGAGCGCGGCGAGCAATGTGTCGTCGTCCTGCTTGTAGACCCGGATGAGCCTCCCCGTATCGATGAACGAGGCTTCACGAGGCGCGGATTCCCTGTAATACCGCAAACCTTGCTTCGTCACGGCCACGCTGAATCCGGCAAGGCCCTTGGGCGTGTTCGGCTCGATTGCCCCCGCTCTCAGACTGTCAGAATTTGGACTCTGCAGTTGCAGGAACGCGCTGTCCCTGCGGTGTCTCCACGCCTCGGCCCCATCTACATGACCGCGCTCCCTCAGCCATCGCTCATATGAGGAATATATATCGTGCCGATTTTGAAACGCCTTCCTCGCCGACGCCTGAGACTCCTTCAATACGACAGACTCATAAGCGTGCTTGGAGGCGAGGATGGAGCGCTGTTTGGCGATATACGCACGATTGAAGCCCTTGCCCTTGAGAGAAGCGAACAGATCCGCTCTTTCCCCGGCTTGCCGCTTACGCATTGCGCCCCTCTCTTCCCGCTGTGACATGCGCAATCGTTCGCGGATCTGTTTTTTGTCCCTGTAATAGATCTTCCTCTCCGCGATGTAAGCCCGCCAGCCCGGATTGTCGTTCGTTTTGTCGAGCGGTTTGGGCTCGGATATTTTTTCTGGCTTAGCGATATTTGCGCTCTCGGCAAGGACCGGCGCGCCGGCCTGACCGTAATCCGTTACCGGTCTGTACTCGCCCAATGTTTTTTCGAGGCTTTTCAAGGAGAGACTTCTCGACACACTGTTCGCCTTCACAATGATATCGCCAATGTGAATTACAGCGCCGGAGCCCTTTTTCTCGTACCTCATGCCGTTCGAGACCATAAGGTTGTGAAGACTGTCCCAATCGCGTATACCATTGATATTGCCCGCCAACGCCTCCTGCGCTTTCCTTACGGCTGACTGCTCGCCGGTGAGGTTCTCAGCGTCCTTGACCTTCTGAGGGATTTTGGCGGTATAGCTGTCTACCGGTTTTCTAATCAGTTCGCCGTTCTCATTGAACTCAGACCACGCGTTTTCAGCGGACGCCCAACCCTGGGCGCGCTCAATTCGTCTGGCGACCCGTTCCATGCCTCTGCGTGTCCATCCCCCAGCCGGCGTTATGGCCCTATGCGTCTCCGGGTCTATACGGCTCACGCAGATGTGGAGGTGCATGTTGTCGGTATTTTGGTGGAGAGAATACACCGCTTGGCATTGCGACAGGTTCAGCTCATCGAGCGTTGTCTCGACCGCCTCAAGCGCCTGTTCGGGTGTAGGCGTTTCGTTCTCCCTCCAGCTTAACAGCAGGTGCATAACAGGGTCTTTGCAGCGTTTGTTCAAAAACGCCAGCGACTCCATCTCAAGCGTGGCCGTCTCGACAGAGGCCAGGTTGAGGCAGCCGGTATGGGCAATCTTCTCGCCCGGCGGCTGCCCCTTGGACTTGCCGGTTATGTAGGCGTTCAAGGCGCTGAACGAGCTACGCGTTTTGGGATTCGTTATGTGCTTCCCGATCATCGCCGTCGATCTGCCGGCTCATCTTCAGCATGAGCGCTCTGATTTCGTCCAGAATAACGCGCGTCTGGCCGGCATAAGCGCCGCCGGTGTCCGTATAGGATTTTTTGAACAGCCCCGCCAATTTTGACAGCAGGGCTATATCAGCGGAGTCAATCTTCGCCTGTTTCGGTACGCGGACGAACCCCCGAAGGGTTTTGTCCCTAATGTACGCCGATACGGTCGCGCCAATTTTCTTCGACTCGGAGCGTATCTTTCCGTACTCAGACTCGTCAAGGCGGATGCCGACGTGGTATCCGCGTTTCAATTCGTTTTTCTTCCTCGGCCTCGCCATGATTTATCACCCCATTCCTCCTATGTGGTAGCGTCTGTTTTGCCTTGAATCTTTTGTTTCAAGCCGGGCGTGAATGAGAAGCGACAGCGCCGAGTGACGCCGTCTGAAGTTGTTGAGGCAAACCCCGGAGGGGGTTTGTGTTCAACAACTTCCGGCTTGTCAGTCACCGATAGGCATTTTGGACGTAAGCGCCTTTCACGTGCCTTTCGGGAACCTTTTCAGTTGCTTTGCTGACGCTTCTCAAAATGGAACGTTCCTGTTTCCGTTCCAGTTTCGTCCAGACACGCCGCGCCACTGGACGTAACAAACGCCTCGGGTTTCGGCGTGTGGATTGCCGGGACAGCCGAGACATTCGCCGCGGTTTCGGTATCACCGGCATCCGCGTCCGCTTCCTCGCCAGAACCCATTTGCGTGGAATGTTCAAGCAAAGCACCGCCATTTGATGTATCAGAGCGTTTAGTTTTTTTAGGTTTCGCGTCGGCATTGTTTTTCGCCCTCCTGTTTTTCTCGCGCGTGTAGTGATATTTCAACTGCCTTGCGCTGACGTTGACGCCGCATCTCTCGGTAAAGATCGCGGCGAGGTCGTCGAATGTGTATCCCTTTTTCAACGCGCCTTTGATCTCATTGAAGTATTCTTTCGCCCGGAATATCCTGCCCAAACTGACCGACGCACCGGGATCTTTCCCGCGCTCTGGCAATTCAGACAAGCGCGCCATCACGTCCGATATGGCGCTTTGCCTTATGATTGTCCCTCTCCGCTGTGTCATTGCAATTTTCCCTCCCATCATTGAATTGCTGGCGCAATTTATATGTCTGTGGGCGCGGTACCTCTTTCGTCCGCGTATTTCCGCCGCCGTTCCAAACCCCCGGCAATCGCGCTTACTGCGTCCTAGTATCTCGAAAAATGCTCCGAGTTGACCATCTCCATGCCCTTCGCGCTCAAAAGCCAGAGAAAATTGGCTTTCCACCCTTTGTCGTTTTCGCCCATAGGCCACTGGAATTCGCGAACTCGATTGAAATACCGCCTCCACCATTCGAGCCTTTCCCTTTTTGGGTCTTCCCCGATACGCGCCTCAATCAGGACTGCGCCGGGAGCTGTCAGCGTCTCGCTCTTTGGCAGTTCAGGCAGAATCGTGTGGTATGCGTCAAGTATCTCGCCGTAAAATTTCCGCCTCTGTGCTTTTGACGTTTCACCTGTGTCTTGAGTTTCAAGAGACGTTTTACCCCATAACTCAAAATCAAGGACTTTACCGCTTTTCTTCCCTTGATTGGTGAGGAGATGAATCTCTTGGTTCTCGCTAAATATAGGTTCCAAGTACCTATGCGCGGATTCTGCGCCCTCGGGGGTGTAAGTTTCGGCGTACTCCGCAGGTTTTGCTCCCCCTAGAACGGCGTTTTCGGCATACCCCGCAAGTTTTGCTCCCCCTGAAACGCTGTTTTCTGCGACCTCCGCAAAAATCGCGCCGCAGGGTTCGCCGCCTCCCTCAGGCACAGTCAGACCGACGGTCAGCTTTTCAGACGAGGATCCTTCCGTAACGTTTGGGGTTCGGTAACACGGGGCGTCGTGGCCGATGAGCCGATATAAGCTTTCGGTCTGCCTGCCGCCTTTGTATTGTTCTTTGCGCTCCAGCACGCCGCGTTCGATCAGCGCCTTGATGGATTTCTGCGCGGTTCGGATACCGCAGCCGGTTTCGTCAGCGAGTGTCTTGACTGACAGTGGCGTTTTCCTCGTCCATACGTCGGCGTGGGTGCAAAAGGTCATGTATCCTGGATTCCCGGAAAGTTATGACATGATTAATAGAGCCTGATTATTGACTGACACTGATATCTCCCGCTACTCGCCATTAGCCTCTCGACAAATAGACAATGCAATTTGGC
>JAISYN010000277.1 GCA_031269915.1 Synergistaceae bacterium | reverse complement strand
GGCTTTATCTCGATGCCGGCGTTTTTCAGCATCTGAGCCGCTTTTTCAAGGCCCGCTTTCTCTTTTTCCGGTATAGGCAGCCGCCCGTTGAGCTGCTGGACGTTAAAGACGGAATACCCGTGCGGCTTCATCTTGCCGTCGCTTCCCTCGGCCCAATGCTCAAGGACTGTGCCGTGTTCGTCCTTGCGGACGTACAGGCCGTTCTTGTTAGCCTCGCTCGCCGTGATGAAGCGCGGGTCTGTATAGCCTTTCTCCGCGCATTTCTCCATGAGGTAAAGCGCGTTCAGGCCGCCGTATTCCCTGCCGGAGACGGCGCTTTGGATAGGCATGTCCGGCAGGCCCTTTCTTTGCCAGGGGATGACCCCGGCCTCCAGGGAGCGCGCGACGCGCTCCGCCAATTCCTCTCTGCGTTTCTCGGTAGCCGATGGCATACTCAGTTCAACTCCTTCTCAATCCAGTCATTGACGAATTCTTCTTCTTCCGGTTCGTCAATATCCACGAAATCCGATTCCTCCGGTTCATCCGTAATTCCAGGGGCGCACAGCATCTCAAGAATTTCTTCTTTTGTCAGTTCCCGCATGGCTTCACCTCCCTTCGCGTTGCTTCATGGCTTTGGCCACGTAGTTATGTTCTTTCCGCCGCCGTTCCCTCAGTTTCGTCTCGCAGACCCTGCACCGGCGTATGTCAACGCCGACAGCGCCCCATGACTTCACTTTTCTCTCAGCTTCAGCCACGTCGTTAGGATTCTCAGGATTCCCGGATACGGCGAGGTTCCACCTCCCGCAGAACGATACGCCGCCCGAATAGTAGTGATAGACCTGCCGGGCGTCCGCGATGCGCCAGTTGAACCACCCATCCAGCATGACCGTCACGACCCTGTTGTTTTCGCCGGTGTCCAGATATGGCAGCGTGTCTTCCCCGAGCGCCCATTGGAGCGGGGCGAGCCAATCAGTAAGCCGGAAACGGCGGGCCAAATCAAGCGTGTGTTTTATTTCGTCCTCTGTTCGCACTTTCATGCTCCTTTCCGGTTATTTGGCAAAACGTCGCTTTGTTCAGCCCCTTGCGGCGACAGCGCATGGCGAAGCTGGAGCATCGCCTTATGCAGAAACAACCGCATTTCCTTTATGTCACTGGAAAAATAGGCGCTGTTGAGGTATCTGACGGCCAGTTGAAATCCATCCGGCGCGGCGTGGAAGTCATCCTCGTCAAGTATTTTTTCCGAAATGTCCGACGATTCTATTTCTCCCTTCGCTCCCGCCTCGAACTCCGCTGAAGAACACGGCTCGACGTTTGGGCAGCCGTATTCTTTCGATATTTGATAAGCCGCGAGCTTGGTAAAAACGTCCCGGACGTACATCGACGGAGACGAGTATTTGACGTACTCCGCGCGGTCATCGGAATATCGCAGGGAAAAATAGTAATATTCAAACTCGTCTTCCGGCGAATATCCTTCTTTCGCGAATTTTGATGCGTCCCTTACGTCTTTCATGTCGACGACATTCCCCTTATCGTTTCTCATTACCTTAAATTCCCCCTCTTTTTTTGACGCCGAGATATTTTTTGTTCCAATCACAAACAAAAGCAGTTTTATTCACATATTCTTCACGAATACGGCAGGTATTCCGAACGTGAGCGCCCAGAGAGAAACGGCGTTCTTCTGTATCGCGGGCAGCGAAGTTTCCCGGCACCACCAAAGGTTCGCTGCGCAGATGATCATGTCGGGTTTCTGAATCATCGAGACGAGAAACGGCCACGTCAGGAACGCCTCGTAGCAGACGGCAATCGCCGCCTTCCTGCCGTCCGGCAGTTCGAGAATGCCGTCGCCGGATAGGTGAAGGTTTACGCCTGTTTTGGCAAACGGCCCGGCGTACATTGAGTAAGGCACCGGGATTCTCTGGCGCGATACGGCTATCTTTCCGTCATGGAGCATGAGAAGCGCGTTGTCGTATTTTCTTCCGTCTCCTGTCGGCAATTCCGCGCCGAATATCACGGCTTTGTCCGGCAGCAATTTTTGAATCTCGCCCTTCCAAAGCTCCAATCCAGTCCTGTTTAGCCTTCCCGCGATGGTCTCAGGCAGGATGACGATATTCGCCGCATTTGTCGCAGCGTCCTTGCCCATCCGTTTTCCCAACTCCGTGAACACTATGTTCGCGCGTTCATAATCCCGCCCGAAGTTGAAACTGCCGCTGCCTAATCTTCCGAAAGACGTGTCTACGGCCATGATCCCGTCCGGCCTCATGGGTTCGTGCCAGCTATCAGGCGGCAAGGCTGTGAAAATCCCTATCACGCACAGGAAAACGAAAGCGGTTTTCCTGGAGACAGCGCAAACCATGTAAATGTCCATCACGATGAACATTCCGGCGAAACCCCAGCCTTTGAAAATCACCCCGGAAGCCATGAGCGGGTTGATTATGCCTATGAGCGACATTGGCGGCAGGGCGTATGCGGTGAAAAACGCCAGGACAAGGCATATCGCTTTTCGCCTTCTGTCTTTACTCCAGAACACGCCGAACGGCAGGGACGCGCCAAATGGCATGAGCAAATACAGCGCGGCGGCCTCCATGAACGTGTGATGTTCCGACAAAAACACAGCCGCGCCGGGCAGGAGCCCCCTCGAAGCGGCGAGCTTGTAGGCGAATATGACAGCGAACGCCGAGTACCTCGAACCCGCCAGCGTCCAAAACACAGGAACGGCAAGGATCATCGGGGACAACGCCGGATCGGAGCCCAGACCGATAAAACCGATGGCGGCCGCGGATAAAATCAGGGGCAAATCCCTTTTAGCCGTCATAACCGCTTTCACCGCGCGGCCCCCAAATATCGCCCGCGTCGTGGCGCAGCGAGAAATCGCCGCAGGGGGCGAACATCCCGCCGCCATCGCCGTTGTCCTCTATGAGCTTGAAGGCGGTGTTCCTGCCATACGCTTTCAGGATGTCGTTGAAACTCAATTCCGTCGTCACTACTGTCGGCAGTTTCCCGTCATACCGGGCGGAAAC
>JAISYN010000172.1 GCA_031269915.1 Synergistaceae bacterium | reverse complement strand
AATGGAGTGAAAGGCAGGTGTTCGGCGTTAAACGCCAGCGAAGCGATGTCCGCGATGCGCGCGCTTGATTCCTTCATATCAGACGCGGCGGAGACCCAAATGGAACGGGTGAACCCAATCAGGTTCGTCAAGGTTCTCGAACGCCTGCTCCCCGAAGACAGCTACATCGTCGTCGAAGCCAGTACGGCAAGTATTTACTCCGCAGCCTACTTTGTGCAGAGAAAATCCGGGAGAAAATTTCTCTCGAATTATACGTCGGGAGCTTTGGGATACGCGCTTCCGGCCTCAGCCGGGGTGGCTTCGGCTCACCCGGACGCGGTCGTGATAGGCATGGGCGGCGATGGCAGCTTTCACTTCAGCTGCGGGGAACTTGAAACCTACGCGCGGCTTGGCCTCAACATAAAGATGATCGTGTTTACCAACGATGCCTTCGGATGGATAAAGGGAGAGACCGCCCACGTATACAAGGCCGGTTTTTTCGCGGCCGACTTCGGGCGCGTCGACTATGCCGGCGTCGCACGTTCGTTCGGCATCGAGGGCCGCAGGATAGAATCGTCGGATGAAATAGAGAGTGTGATGTCCGACGTGCTGTCGCGGAGAGGACCCGCTCTGGTGGAGGTTCGCGTCGACGACCAGAGCAGGCTTGTCCCTCCGATTCCGAGGTGGATACCAAACGCTGCTGAAAAAGGTATACCGTACTATTATTAAAAAACTATCATTGGAGGTGTGTGAGATGAAAAGAAACAGTCTTTGTACGTTGTCCGCTCTGCTGATGCTGGTAATTGTGATCTTTGCCTCGACGGCGGGCGGGGCGCCGGCTCATGCGGCCGATATGGATCTGAAGATAGGCTCCAACAGAGTTGGAAGCACGTGGTATGTCATTGCCGCCTGCATAGCCGACGCAGTGAAAAAGACATACCCCGAAATTCAGATAGACGCCTCTCCGATAGCGGGAGGAATAGGAAATTTGAAGCTCTTCGGCGAGGGGAAAATGAACATAGCCCTCACGATGGACAACAACAACCTTTGGGCATACAAGGGAGAGGTTCTTTTTGACGAACCGATAACGAATTTCAGGACGCTGGTCGGCGGCATGGATCAATTTTACGTGGGGATAGCCGTTCGCAAAGGCAGCGGCATAGCATCCCTTGAGGATGTTTTGAAAAACAAGAGTAAAATCAGGCTCATGACCGTGCAGCGCGGCACCACGGGCGAGGCTTCGGCCGCTCACGTCCTCGAGGCTGTTGGATTTTCATATGACGACATCAAGTCCTGGGGCGGAAGCGTCGATCATACCGACTTCGAGGCCATAACCAACGCCATAAAGGACGGCAGGTGCGACGTTTTCATTCAGGCGCTTTCAGTGGGGCATCCGACATTCACGGAACTCGCGGTGTCCGGCACCATAGATTTGATCACCATATCCGACGAAGCGCTCAGATACCTGGAAAAGTACGGTTATGTCACGACACCTCTGCCCGCGGGGAGTTTCAAGGGACAGGACGCGGATCTGAGACTGCCCGGCTACCGCACCACCCTTTCCGTAACCGACAAGATGGACGACGATACCGCATACAAGATAACTAAAGCCGTTTGTGACAATAAAGAAGCACTCCTGCTCGGCCATCAGGCGTTTGCCCCATTCGAGCCCAGCGAAGCGTGCGACCCGAAATATCTCGGAGGAGTTCCCCTTCATCCCGGAGCGATAAAGTATTACACAGAGATGGGTTACCTGAAGCAGTAGAAATAGACTGTGTGATTACAGCCCCGTGCCGTTCCATGATACGGATTTCCTGCGGCAGGCGCGTCGGAACAGTTCGGCGCATGACATGACTTAAATACGATGCGCCTGCCAAATTACACGACGTGAAATATCCTGAATTGCCGCGAGGTGGTATCATTTGGAGGATAAAGTCCGAAAATTTCTGACATCAGCAGTCGCGCTGCTTTGGCTGGCCGGACAGGTATACATGATATTCGCGGCGATTCCGGGCATGGTCATACGCCCGCTGCACGTTGGCTTTTGTCTTTTGCTCGTATTTCTGACAAAACCGATAAAAAAAGGACATCCTGCTTCCGTTATATTTGATATATTTGCCTGCGCTGCCATCTCCGCCGGAATGATTTACGTGATTTGCAGCGCGGCCCGTATAGTGGAACGAATACCGTTCGTGGACGAACTTTACGTTTCAGATATGGCCTTTGCTCTAACTTTCATAATTCTGCTGCTGGAAGCCGGGCGCAGGATGCTCGGATGGTCCATGACGATCATCGCGCTCGTATTCATCGCATACACTTTTTTGGGAAGGAGCCTGCCCGGTATTCTGGCGCACTCCGGCACAGATATCGCCAGTTTCATAGAAAATCAGATCATGACGACGGGGGGCATCTTTTCCAGCCCGATCGCCGCCTCGTCGGATACCATTTTCTATTTCATGATATTCGGCGCGTTTCTGGCGGCTACACCCTCAGGCAAACTGTTCATAGCGGTCGCGAAGTACGCGACGAGGAAATCGATTGGAGGCGCCGCAAAAGCCACCATAATAGCGTCAGGCCTTTTTGGAATGATCAGCGGCAGCGCGGCCGCCAACGTCGCGTCCGTTGGAGTGATATCATATCCGCTCATGGAAAAAGCGAAGTTCAAGCCGGTGTTCAGCGCGGCGCTTCTCGCAACGGCCGGGACCGGGGGACAGCTGATACCTCCTGTCATGGGCGCTTCAGCCTTCATCATGGCCGATATGATAGGCGTATCGTACTTCAAGATCGTCATCTGCGCCATACTGCCGTCGCTGATATACGTCGGTTCACTCTTCTGGGAGGCGCATCTCGAAGCCAGCCGCCAAGGAATGAAACCCGACTCCGCTGACAAAAATGAATCGCTTTCCACGATAAAGAGTTTCGCCCATCTCGTTCTCCCGGTTGTTCTCCTGGTCGCGCTGATAGCGATGGGACGTTCGCTCATGTACTCGGCTATGGCATCCACCGCCGCGCTTATAGTCCTTTGTCAGATTCGCAAAGATACCAGGCTGTCCATACGCGACATCGTAAAAATGGGAATAGACGGCGCCAAGTCCTCAGTAATAGTGACTTTGCCCTGTGCGCTGGCTGGCATAGTAATAGGAGAAGTTGTGCTGACCGGGCTCGGACTCCGGTTCAGCGCGGTAATAGCTTCCTTTTCGGAAGGAAACCTGCTGCTTGCGCTCATATTGTCGACCGTCATGATAATAATAATGGGCATGGGAATGCCGACAAGCGCAGCCTATATAATGAGCGCGGTCCTGCTGGCTCCCGCTATGCAGAAGTTAGGCGTCGAAGCGATAGTAGCTCACATGTTTATCTTCTACTTCGCCAACATGTCGATGATAACGCCTCCTGTTGCCATAGCGTCCTATACGGCGGCCGGCATCGCAAAAACAGGTCTCTGGGAAACCGGCATAGAGGCTGTAAGAATAGCGCTGGTACTCTTTCTCATTCCGTATGTTTTCATATATAATCCCGCCCTGCTGTCCATCGGCTCTCCCGGGAACGTGGCGTGGGTATTCTTTACGTGTTCGGTGGGAACGCTGGGGCTCGGAATAGGGATCATAGGATATTGGAGAGGCGCCATACCGATTTTCGAGAGAATGATCTACGTAATCGCCTCTCTGTGCCTGATCGTTCCCGAACTGATAAGCGACATGATCGGCTTGGCGGTACTGCTCTCCATGATGTTCCTAAGATACAGGAAAACGAAAAATCTGGGTAACGTCGATTTATAAAATTAACAGAACGACATGAAATTGCTCGAGAAACATACTCCTTATGGCGTTCAGCGTTTTTCAAGCAAATTCTAAATCAAACCTGCATCCGGCAGGTTTGAACCAAAAGCGCGGCGCCGCGCGCTGCGAAACTCGGACTCGATGCCGCATCACTCGGTCTTTGCCCGCTCATTTTCTCGTGTTCCATATGTAAAGCTGCCATTTTCCACTAATTCGCTCGGGAAATATTCCCGTTCACAAGTTTGGTCGCCCCAAAGCTGATTACGCGTAATGCGGTGCGACATACTGCGAGAGAAATTTTCTATTTTCGTAGTATCTATAACATCGCAGTAAAGGGAGGCCAATTTCTTGAACCAAGGATTTTCCTCGAAATATTCCAGCCAAACCTCGGCGTAAGGACATTCTACGCCTCCCATTGATTTATCCCAGCCGCTCCACCCAACACGGGGAAGATCGTTCACGGCCCCAAGGTTCTCCAGGCTGCACTCGATATTGTTCTCTTGAGCCTGTCTGCGCATACGGTCCGAGCGGTCGAGGCTCAATTCAAACACAATTTTTTGAATCAGCGGGGTGGCTTCTTTTTCGCCTAAACTATCAACCAAGGTTTTACATAGATGAAAATACAGCATCGCATATTGAATACATGCTCTGCGCACGGGAATGACGACTTCCTGCAAAGAAAATTTTTCCTCAGACATCCTGACTCACTCTTTTCTCTTCCGTTTTCATCATAGAATCCGCAGGGGTCAAATAAAACATCTATTTCGCATATCAATTGTTACATTTATTTCTTTTCATTGTCAAGGGATCTGCGAGACACCTCCGGCCTGAGGCGTCCCGCCGTTTAGTTCCCCGTCCGAAGTTTTAACGCACTCCCCTATCATCGGAATGCGCGGGCAGATCTTCCGCGCTTCCGGACGCGGTTTTTTTATGCGCCCCGCACAAATATTTCCTCTCGGAATCCATACGGAGCCCAGGCACTAAAAAAGGTTTGCGAGAAATCTCGCAAACCCTTGGCGTCACTGGAGCGGGAAACGGGATTCGAACCCGCGACCTACGGCTTGGAAGGCCATCGCTCTGCCAGCTGAGCTATTCCCGCGATTTCATTTCTGCGCTTTGGTCGGGGCGAAAGGATTCGAACCTTCGACCCCCTGCTCCCAAAGCAGGTGCGCTAACCAGACTGCGCTACGCCCCGACATCAAACAGGAGCCATAAGCCGTCTTGTGCCGTCGTGCTTGAAGCTCCAACTCAACTGGGGAATATTACCATTTTAACAGGAGCGTGGCAAGCGGAAATTTTACAAGCAGTGATTTCCGCGAAGGGGTTGAAGCGTCCCGGCATCATGTGAATTGAGTAAAACCGCCCGAGATGGTAACATTTAAGAGCCGCCGCGACAGGAGATCCCACAGCGGACGGGCATGCGGCGCAGCGTCAGGCCGTCATCATGAGGGGTCCGTGTTCTGCCGCGGCGGATGATTGATTGAAGCTTCGCCTTACGGGCGGAATGCGGGCGCAGATTCAGGAAAGCGGTGAGGGATGTTTTGAGAATAGATGATTTGGCAAAGAGCGGAGGGACGGTCTCGTTTGAGGTGTTTCCGCCGAAGTACGGCATGGACGAAGATCTGTCGGTGATAGGAGGCACACTCTCAAAGCTGAGGGGCGCCGCCCCCGATTTCGTCTCGGTAACCTACGGCGCGGGCGGGAGCAGCAGATCGCGCGCTATCGAGATAGCGGATCTCGTAATATCCATGGGTATGACGACTCTCTCGCACCTGACGGCGGTGGGGCATACTAAGGGGGAGATGTCCTCGGTCCTCGACGATTTGACCGACAGCGGAGTCGATAACGTCCTCGCCCTCCGAGGAGATATACCGGCGGATTCCCCGGAGGGATCCGTTCACTGGAAGGATTTTCACCGGGCAAGCGAACTGGCTGAGTTCGTGCGTTTCAAAGGAGACTTCTGCATCGGGGGGGCGGCCTACCCGGAGGGTCACCGCGACAGCACGTCTTTGGAGACGGACATATCCTTCATGAAGGAGAAGGTCGCGAACGGGGTTTCGTTTTTCATAACGCAGCTCTTTTTCGACAACGATTCGTTCCTGAGTCTGGCCGACAGGTGCCGCGGCGCAGCCATCGACGCTCCGATCCTGGCAGGAATAATGCCGGTTTTAAGGGCTCGTCAGATATTCAGAATAGTCGAAATATCCGGCTGCAAAGTCCCCCGGAAACTGGAAGCCCTGATGGAGCGTTATATCGACGACGACGTTTCCATGAGGGAAGCGGGCATCGACTACGCCGCCGGCCAGATAGCCGCACTGTGGGAAAAAGGCGTGTCAGGCGTCCATATATATACGATGAACAAATCCGCGGAGGTCATAGAAATACTGAAGCGCTGCGGATTGCGCTGACGAAGATGCCGCCTGCCTGCTCGAGACCGGCAAGCGGGGTATCCCCTCGCCGGTTTGACGGGCAGAATATTCCGCGCCGCGTCTCTGAACACTTGTTTTTATAATGATGCGTTCCAGGCTCTTGAGTGTATAATTCAAACGATCAAAGTTTAAAAAATATTTTGAATGTCTGGCGAGACGGGGTGAAAGTCATCATGAGGGGGTGGCTCGGAAAAAACCGCGAAATGCTTGTATACAGCTTCAGCTTCATCATAATTATCCTGCTGCTTCTGGCAGCGCTGCTTTATTCATGGAACACCTCGTCTGATGAAATCGTCCGCCTGAACGAACTGAACCTGTCGCTTGAAACGGCGGTGAGCCAGCGCAGCAGGGATGTCGACCGGGCTGATGCCGAAATAGCGAGTCTGAAAGACGAAAGGGACAGCGCGAGGGCGCGGATCGCCGCGCTGTCCGCTGAAGGGGACGCGTTATCTGTCAGGGCCGCGTCGCTGGACGCGATGTTAGGCGAG
>JAISYN010000013.1 GCA_031269915.1 Synergistaceae bacterium | reverse complement strand
CTTCGATATATATCTATCCGTTCTTCCGTTCGCCGCGCGCGTTCAGCTCATATACAGCCTCATATTGGTATTCCCCTTCCCTGTATCCGGCGACGCGGATTATCTCCGTTACCTGTCTGCCGATTTTTCCGAACTCCTTCATGTAGACCACGATGTGAACCGCTTCCGCTATAAGACTTGACATGGGATTCCTCGCGACTTCCAGAATGAGCTGCTCCAGTCTCAGGAGCGCGGCCGCCGCGTTGTTCGCGTGTACCGTCGCCAGCCCGCCCGGATGTCCCGTGTTCCACGATTTCAGTAGGTCAAGAGCTTCCCCGCCTCTCACTTCCCCGATGATGATCCTGTCCGGCCTGTACCTCATTGCCGTTTTAAGGAGCTTTCTCATGGATACAGTTTCCGTTGAGACAAAGCTCTGCTTGTTGTCCGTGGCGCATTGCAGCTCCTTCGTGTCCTCGATGACGATAAGCCTGTCCTGTGGCGCTATTTCAAGCAATTCGAGTATCAGGGCGTTGGTGAATGTCGTCTTTCCCGAGGACGTGCCCCCGGCCACCAGGATGTTCTTCTCGTCCCGTATCGCTTCCCGAAGGTAATCCGCCGCATCCCGCGTGATTCGCCCTTCCTCGATGTACTGCGAGAGAGGGAATATCGCAGACGCGTGTTTGCGGATCGCCATCGATGGCCCGTCAGGCGTTATGGGCTGGACAGTTCCCTCTACCCGTGAACCGTCCAATGGAAGCACGCCTTCGAGGATGGGGGTTGATTCGTTCAGCTCCGCGCCGTTCATTGCGGCTATCGTGCCGAGCGCCGCCAGCAGGTTTTCGCGCGGCATCTTTTCGCCCGTGTCATAGAGCCGCCTCGTTTTTTCCTCCAGCCAAACGCGCCCGTCCGAGGTGACGCATATTTCAAGAACTTCCGAATTTTCAAGAGCCTCCACCACGAACGCGCCCAGCTCCCACCGGAGTTTCGCGTCCAGCCGCTTCAACTGTTCCGCTGTTTCAAAGGGCAATGCGATATTTCCTCCGTGTCCTGTTTCTTGTCTGTAAGGTTAAGGCGCTTTACGTCGCTCATTGATTAAAAGAACTATGAAGAGGGTGCAGGGAGCCTGCTCCCTGCCGGGTTCGGGCGGAGCCCGAGGTTTTGATCTTTCCGTGTTTGGAAATATCCGCTGCCGGTGTCCGCTTTTACGCGGCGCGGAATATTTTTCATAAGAAAAATGTTTTTTTAACTGACAGTTCTATCTTTTGATTTAACTGACAGTTAAAACCAATAAATTTTTGCCGTTTGGAAAACTAACAGGCTTTTGTCCGATCCAGTCGGCACCGTGTATAAAACCGCAAGGTCTTTTGTCTCTTACGCCAACTTTCCGCCACAAGCTGCTTTTTGTTCAACTTTACTTCCGACGCGCCTTAAAGTTTTTGTTTACAGGATTTGCCGTTAAGGGATTCACGCAAGCGCTTGCGGGCATAAGGCTCTTGAAGCACTGGCATACATTAGAAAGGGGGCAATAGATATGGTGTTCGATTTTTGGCCGGTCAAGGAAACAATGGAGAGGGATTCAATCAAGCCCGCGGACATGGCGAAACTTTTTGAGATCAGCGTCACGTATCTTTACATGCTCGAAAAGGGGCGGAAGGAGCCAAGCCTCAGACTCATCCGAAAGATGGCTGGGGTAATAGGTGTGCCGGTAGGAAAATTGCTTCACGAGGAAACGGGGGAAATTGATGATGATCTCGGAGCAAACGGCAGCGCGTCCATTATGGCCGGCTTTAACAGCAAGCTGGAGTGTGAGCGCAACGGCCGCCTGCAAGCCGAAAAACGCTCGCTGGCGTCGGAGCGGGCCGTCGAGCATTTGCAGGGCGTCATAAGCCTGCACGTGCGCTTTGCCGACATCAAACTCAGCAAATCTTTATCGGAAGACGAAAAGACCCGGAAGATCAAGGAATTGGCGAAGGAGGCGATTCATGGGAATACAGCGACTTTCGGCGAAGCCTTAACCGTGTTCAGGGTCACGCGGTCCACGCTCAAAAATTGGCTGCGTGAAGAAAAGCTGGCTTACAAATGCAAGTTCGCGGAAGGCGGGGAGATCATGGCTTCGACGCCCGGAGAGGCGGGGCTGTGCCTGCGCTGTTTCGACTGTAAAGAATTAGAGTCCCGGGGGTGCGAGGGGCACGGCGACGAAAAACGCCCGGCGAACATAATCGTCCTGTTCGCGAGGCTGCGGGCGAACGGCGTCCTGCAACAGGAAGAACTGTCCAGGATACTCGGGAAGCATTACGGCATACCGCTAACCCCGCATGAAATTTCCGAGATGATTTACCGGTACAAGCACGGGATGCCGATACCGGAGGGCATTTTCTACCTCGATAACGCGGGGCGCAGGCGATAAAGGGAAAGCGAGCGGATATCTTTGTAGAGTAAAGACGTGAAACGGCGGGAGCGGAACAGGCTCCCGCCGCATGTTGCGTTTACAGGAGCGCCAGGGCAAGCGCGGACAGCAGGAAAACCTGCAATCCAAGGAATATCTTATAGAGCGCCGTTTCCTTCACTCTGTCCCAATTGTCGCCTGCCCACAGAAAGGCATAGACCGCGCCGCAGAAAAATACTGACCACCCGGCTGGCAGGAACAGCAGCGCCTCAAGCGTGCCGCCGCGGGAAACGGCGCCGAGAATGTCCCACGATCCGAGCCAATAGGCGAGAGTTGAGACTACGCAGACGAAGCAGACCAATATCACCTGCCCTCTGAGACAGTGATACCCGCTGACAGCGGCGAGCGTCTCTTTCGCCCCGTCCGCTATGGCGGCGCCCATGTCCGCGCCGATCCTCCCCGCGCCCTCTCCGAGAACTTTTTCGACGGAACTTTCAAGCGTCCCGTTTATCTTCTTCTCAAGCTCCCCCATCTCGCCGAATTTTTCGTTCAGCCGAACTTCCAGTTCGTCCAGTTTTCCGAACTGACGTTTCATAGTGTCCTCGTGGAGCTTGAAGACGAGGATCAGATGCAGAAAGCTGTGCACGTCTTTCATCCCAACGGCGTCGGAGATTCTGTAAATCTCCGCCAGCTCGCCGTCGTCCAGCGGGCGTTTCAGGACTGTCTCGGCGAGAGACGATATCCTTTCGTCGTAGGCCGCCATCACTCGCCGCCGTCGCGCTCAACGCGCGAATCCGCGTCCGATTCCGCGATGCGCTCGAACATCTCATATACCCGGTTGCGCCACGACATGAAACTCTGTCCGGCGAAAGCGCCGAGTTCTCCCGCTGTTTCCGGGATGGTCTTGCCGCCCGTGTAGAAATCGTCCGCGATTATGTCCGCCAAAGCTGGAAAATCCAGCGTGTCCGATATGCGCGATTTGAGAATCCTGCTTTCCGGCAGATATTTCGCGTAGAGCGTGAAATCCTCCGGTTCGCCGAAATAGCAGTTGCGTATTGGATACACGGAGCCGAACGTGACGTATCCCAGAAAATCCTCAAGCAAATTGACAGAATCTTTTTGGCGGTTCATGGGCCATAGCGTGACGAGGTTGTACGGCACTTTCCCGCTTTCAAGCACGGCGGTGAAATTTCTACCGTGCTTCCGTATCCCCATGTTGCTACGCGCCGCGCTGTTGATGACGAATAGCGTGTCCCGGCTCTGTTCGATGAGGCTGGACATTAGAATCCACCCTTTTTCGTCCTCGTCGAGGATGGCGTTCGTGACCGGCATTTTCCCCCAGTACACGCGCCCTACGTCGGGATTGCTCTCGTCCGTCTCGATGAGATGCAGTGTTTTCGTCTCCCCGTATTTATCAATGAGATATTGAACCAACGTAAGAGATATCATACTTTTTCCAACGCCTCCCTTGCCGCCGCCTACGTAGTAAATTGTGTCCTTCACAATAATTTCTCCTTTCGCCGTATTCCGGCTAGTTGTAATCGAAACTGCCGTCTGAGTTTTTGGTTATCTTCCCTAACCCCGTGCCAATGGTAGAACTGGTCTGTCTCCGAAGCCATTCCTTTTCGGCGGCTTCCTTGTTGAGCCTTCCGGCCTGGTTGTTTTGAGCGTCTATTGTTTTGGCGTCTGGCGTATTTGTTTTCGGAGACGCCGCCGCTTTTTCGGCTGTGTCAGAGCCACCCGCGAGCATTTTTGCCAATTCGCCTTCCGCCAGCAGCCGGGCGCGTTCCCTGCGGAACGCCTGACGGAAGCAATACGGGTTGGCGTTTTTCGGCAATATGCCCGATTTTTCGCAGGCTGCGCATATCTGAACGAAACTGAATCCTTTCGAGCGCAGTTTTTCGACCCTCTCGAAAAGTGACCGCAGAGCTTTCGAGTACGTATGCGCCTCTTTGCGCGTGAGCGGAACATCTTCGCCCAGGATGTTTTCAGCCATATCCATCGCCGCGCTGTAATCTTCCGGCTCCATTTCCATCACCTCCCATATTCCAAAACTATCACGCGTTTTTGTGTCCGTTGATATTTTTGAACCCAGCGATACGGAAGCCGATGAAACAAAATACGGGCCGTTGGTTCGCGATACGATTCGATTATTCGTTATCCGATACGGCGAGGCGAAACGCGATACGATTTTTGGTCTGTCCGATACGTCCATGTTGGGCAATATAAGAAAAGCGTTGCGGCACGAGCGTTTAAATCAATTCCTTGTGAATTTGAATCTATGAAGCGGAGAGCCGTATATTGAAACCATGAGCTGCAATCCGGGCCGTTTTTTGTTTCGCGGCTGACGATTTATGAGCCGTTGATTCGTAAATCTATCCGCCGCCGATTCGCTGTATTGTTTTCTTCTCCGTTGTTCCGTTTCTCGTTTTGTTTCCTGTTCCCTAAATCCGATTATTGAGCCGTAACATCTAACCACCTACGAAACCCGGACACGTGTCTTGAGGCTGGGACAAGCAGGAGCTTGCCCGGCGCGAGGCTTCGCCTCGCCCCGTGCAAACTCCTTATTCCGCAATCGGCGCTCCCTTCGGTTTCTTCTCTCGCGGCACTTGCGCCTAGCGGCGGGCTAAAAACATGACAAATGACACAAGGCGTTTCCGCATTGCAAATGTATGACATTCGTGATATTTTTGATGAGAGGTGATCTGTCATGCCTAAAACGGCAACGTTATCCATA
>JAISYN010000331.1 GCA_031269915.1 Synergistaceae bacterium | reverse complement strand
GGGAAAATCCACTTGAACCTGTGCGTATGGCTCCCGATGAAGCGAGGAAGCACAGGGAAAGCTGGATTGCCAAGACTGCCACGCAACGAATAGAGCGATACGAGCTGGAGATGGCTGGGAAGCTGAAATCTCTGCGGGAAGCGGAAAAAGCGGCGGTTCTCTCGCTTGAGGAAATAAGGCGCCGAGAGCCGGAGGAAGGATTGTTCGACGCCTTGCCGATACTGCGCCAGAAGCGCGAGGAAAAATTGAAGGGCTGGCGGCGCGAATTGCGAGAAGCGGAGCGTAAAATCGCTTCTGTTCACCAAGATATAGAAAACCATCCGTGCGACATCAACACCGGGCGGGAAAAGATAACCCGCGAGGCCGCGAAGGAATTTAATTTGCTCAATCCCTCACTAGCCGCCGTTATCCGCGACGACGATGTTCGCAGGGAGCGCGAGGGACAGGAAAGAGAACGCAATGAAGCAGAGGCCCGCAAGCGGTTCTACGCTTCCATCCGCGAGATGGCGGCGGGTTACGGGAAAAAAGTGTCCATTGCCACAAACGCGCAGGACGGCAGGGATTACAGCGGGATTATGCTGGGAGTGGCCGAGCGAGATGGGCATTATTACGCCGTTCACCTCAGTTACGGCGAACATGTGATACTCCACCACGTAACCAAGGACGAATTACCGATGATTGAGGCCGTTATGAGCAAAAAGGTCGATGTCTCATGCCGAAATGATGGGATTGGGGAAATCCGCGAAGAATCTCAGCGGTTGGAACGCAGCAGGGGATGGAGCCGATGAAACTGGTAAAATGATCTTAGTGCCTTTACAAACACACTTCACCAATAAAAACAAAAATTTCGGTTGCGGGCGTAGCCTACTTTAGTTGTGTTATAAACCGTAAAACTAAAGACAAAATTTTCATCCGGGAAAACGCTGGGGAAAAATCCCTGTGATCTGCCCTTGTGTTTTCCCATGACTATTACCACAAATTTCAATATAGTACGCACGCAATGACGAGCCAAACGAAAGGGGAGATGAAAATACCAAGCCATCGCAAAACGCACGGGCCGGTCGTGAAGACAGGACCGACATCTGGAAAGGTGAGGAGTTGCAACAAAGACGGTCGCTGGCGAAAGAAACGCACCGATGCCGGCAAATCGCGGGGTTGATGTCTATGACACACTAAGAAAGGAGGAGAAAGCAGAATGCCGAGCCCCAAGGATACTCACGGCCCCGTCGTCAAGACCGGGCCCACTGCCGGGGAGAACCGGAGCCGAAACGACGACGGCCGATGGCGCGCAAAGCGTAGCGACGCCGGCCAACCCCGGCCCCGAAGCTCCGCAAAGCGCCCATAGGCATCAACCGCGCAGCCTAGCTGCGTTGACAGAAAAGTGGAGGAGGTGAATCGAATGTTTACTCTGATCGCGACATGCGCCGCTCTCGGCGCCTCGCTGGGCGGCGCCATCGCCACCCTGACCGGCACCTCTGTGGTCACTGGAACCGCCGTCGGAACGGTAGTCGGTGCCGGCGTCGGCGTCGCCGCCGGAGCGGCGGAAAGTGAGAGCGCGTAACGCGCTCTCACCCCATTCTCTCACGTGAAAAGGGGTGAAAACATGAATGTCCTGGAAAGCACTCTTACAGGAGCGACGCTTTGGAGAACGACACGCTTGGCAGCGGCTCAGGCTACCTCGCCGATGGAGAAGGTCGCCATTGGCGGAACCATTGGTGCGATAATCGGAGCAACTATAGGCGTGATAGCCGTCTTGGAGCGTGACGGTGATATCTGAAGCGATTTCTTGGTTCTCGACTGATCGGGATAACCTCTCACACAAGTGGGAGGCTTCGCCATTAAAAAAAAGAAGAACTCGGACCTTGACCGCCGTCACGATTCACGCGTCACGCGTCACGCGCGATTTAGTTTCACTAAGCGCGCCGATTACTAGATGCGAGTGTTATGTTATAATTGCGAGGGATATTACTGTCGCTAGACGGCACTAAAAACGTGGTGCCGGAGGGGGAGAAACACGAGGAAATGGAAATCAAGGACACCAGCAGCCTGTTGGAAAATATTAACCGCGGAAAATCGGTACTGTTCCTGGGGCAGAATTACTTGGCGTCAAGGATGGGGCGCAACCCCTTCCTTGATGCCGTGAACGACGAAATGTGCGGCGGTGCCCTCGGCGACTTTCCCGATTATTTCAAATTGGGCGAGTTTTTCAAAGGCGCTCCTTCCGAAACAGATATTGAGAGAATGTCCGAGATCGCCGCCGCAATTCCCGAACAACCGTGGTTGAGACGTATTCTAACGCTCGGCTGGAACATGGTTTACACCTCGGCTATAGATGACGCGATATTCCGCCGCGTTGGCGGCGATTTTTCCCTGACTCCGATCGGTATGGATGAGAAGAAATTCAAAGGAGAATTCGCATCGGCGCGCGATCGTTGTCTTCATTGCGCATATTTGTTCGGACGCCTAGAGACGGGAGATTCGAAAAATGACGCTATCCCGCGCGATTGGTCACCGAAGGGCTTGTCTTATTCAGTCAATATGAAGGATGCCAAGGATAAGATCACTTGGCTGCGCAGCGAGGATGCCCTTCTGGCGCAGTACGGCGTCCTGGTCATTGATGGATGGGACCCACGCGCGGATTGGATCGACGCCGAAAGACTCGTCCTCGATATAGCTTTGTCGGGCAGGGCCAGAATATATCTTTTCGGAGCTTCCCGGGAGATACTGGATGACGAAATAATTAAAAAGTATACCGGCGAGGGTGTTATTACCGCCGAACGCCGGACTTTCGCCGAAGTTTTGGACGAGTTCGGGATGTTCGCCGACTGCGAGGACGAAGACTATTTCATTTCCCCCGAGTATGACAAGGATTTTTTGACCGTCACGATCGATAGCGGCGGGCGGCGTGAAGTACGGAGAGTTTCCGAGAAAGAAACCATGGCTTTGGGCCGCGACATTAAACTCTTGGATGACGAGACCGAGGAACCTGTTGTCATCGAAAAGCGCTACAGGGAGCGGAGGCTCTTCGATTTTCTCAGGCAGGACGCGATGCCGGTATGGGGATATTTCAACGACCGTGTGAACTTTTATTTCGAGCGCGATAAGGACCGCGAACTCCTTAGCGCTGTCGACGGACAATTAAAGATTAAAAAAAACGACGCCAGCAGGCTCGTCCTTTTGGAAGGCGCCAGCAACTCCGGAAAGAGCGCCATGCTCGCCAACTTAGCCATGACGCTCAAAAGGCGCAGGCAGTATCCAGTGTTCTTCATTGGTGGTACCGAGCAATACGAGTTCGGCAACCTTGAAAAACTGATAA
>JAISYN010000327.1 GCA_031269915.1 Synergistaceae bacterium | reverse complement strand
CGTGTCAAGCGTCTGGAAAAATGTCCGCAGAAAGGCGAGTAATTCATCTGTAAGATTACATGTTAATACCGTCCAAATAAAATAGCTGTAACGCTGCTCCTGTTTTTTTATCGCCGATATGCCCTGTGCTCTGATTTTATTTTTTCAAGTAATCCCGGCGTTTTTGCGAGCGCGTTTGCATACTGAGCCATGACCGATGCGCCGTTTGTCAGGGTTTTTTTCCCTCGCGGTCCCCGCGACGCGGCTGCAAAAGCTGCGGTGTGAAAACTTGTGTACTCATCGGTTGCCGATATTTCGAGATGGAATGTCGGGATCACCAGGTCAACGTTCCCGGCGTCGGTCGAACCTTCGGGGCGCGGCATCTCGCAATACGGCTGGCCCAAGACCTCGAACACTTCTTTTATCGCGGTTATAGCCGACGGCAAATAGCTGAGGTCAGCGTAAAGTTTAGTGCTTTCAAAGTTGACGTTATAACCGCAGCCTGTGGCGATCGCCGCCCCTTTCGCACAATTCTCCAGTTTCTCCCTGAGCAGGGCCATATCAGCCATATTCGAGGCTCTGTAGTAATAATTGAGTTCCGTAATATCCGGTACTGTATTGGGGGCCGAGCCCCCTTTGACTAGGATGCCGTGCGCCTGACATAACGGCGGGATATGCTGGCGGATTGAGTCCACAGCCTGCATGAAAATATGGGCTGCGTTCAGCGCGTTGATCCCGTCCCAAGGGTTTGTGGAGGCATGCGCCGCTTTACCAGTGAAAGTGACGTACATTCCCCCGCATGCAAGCACTTTTATCTGAGGAGCGTTGAAATTGTCTGGATGTCCCATCATGGCGAACTCGTAACCGTCGAACGCCCCGTTCTCCGCCATCACAGCCTTTCCTCCGAATGTTTCCTCTGCGGGCGTGCCGATCAGGTCGATCCTCAGCGGGAAATCAAGATACGCCTCCTTGATTGCTTCAGCCGCCAATATGCTCATACCAGTGATCAATGAGTGCCCGCAGGCATGTCCGACGTCCGGCAGCGCGTCATACTCGCATAAAAACGCGGCCTTGAGTTTCTCGCCCCCGGCCGCGCCTTTTTTTACGGCACGGAAAGCGTACTCCATGCCGCCATAACCTTTTTCCACGTCATATCCGCGCGCCGACAGGAACGCGGATATGCGCTCAGACGACTCGCGCTCGCGGCCGCTGATTTCCGGATGGTCGTTGAGCCATTCGGCGAGTTCCATTACTTCTTCCGCGTTACGCTCTATGCCGCTCGCTATTTTTTCATCCACCTTCATCATGTCAAATCATCTCTTTATATTTAGTACTCCAGTGAACATTCATGATGAAGTCAAAAAGTCCCTGCGCATTCCGTTCTTGAAATAGATTGATGATGCGGCGGTGTTCGGAGTTTGATTCGGAGAATGCTTTGAATAGCCTGTCATCCGGGGTCTTTGCGTACAGGTGCGGCACGAAACTGTCGAGAAGATCCCTCAATTGTTTCTGAAGGACGGAGTTACCGCATATATCTCTGTACGTGTCATGAAATTTTCTCTGCAAGTGATAGTAGTCGTGATAGTTTTTATATTTTATTGTCACGTCTATCATATCGGCACACTCCATCATGGATGTTATGCAGCCGTCGTTTATGTACTCTACGGCTAGTTTTGCCGCCAGCGCGTCGAGAATTTCTATCACCGCGTACACTTCCAGCTTTTCCGCTTCGGGAAAATTTTTTATACGGAATCCCCTTCTGGAGATATATTCCAGCACTCCCTCGGAGGCCAGCTGCAAAAGCGCCTCCCTAGCCGGTGTCCTGCTTATACCGAGTTCGGAGCAGACCGCGAGTTCGCTTAATTTGTCGCCGGGGACGAGCTCGCCGCTTTGTATCTTTCGTGACAATAAAACTCTCACGTGATCCCTCATCACATGGTATTTGTTCACACTCTCACCCCGAAATTGTATTCATTGAGCTATACAGTGAATTATAGCATAAACCTCCGTTATTTATCGGTATTTTATGCGCGGCACCACGCGATATTGAGAATGTGTCAGAAAACAAATAAGTGCGGCCAGCACCAGGGAAAGGCTGCAAAGTCTGACGAATCGGACAAGTTCATTTAGAGTCTGTTCGCTGAATCCCGGCGGCGTGGAATTTTAATTATTGATCATTATCAAGAGTGTTTTACGCAGTTTCTACCGATTTCGCGGGTTTTTACGGTAAAATATTGATGAGGTGGTCGGAGTGTATAAGTTCCTGCTGAGACTGTTCTTTCAGATCCTCTACAGACCAAAATTAGTTCTGCAATCGCTTCAGACGGCTCTGGCGACGGGGGAGCGCGTCATACTGGCGCCGCATCATTCGTCGTACATGGACCCGGTCCTGTTCTCCTTCTTCGTCCCGGACGCGATGACAGTCGTCTCCCCGTCAAACGCCAGGCAGAAGTGGTTCAGGTATTTTAAAAATTCGTTCAGGCACGTCGTCCTGGATACGAACGATCCCTTTGCGGCAAAGCGCATAAACGACCTGTTGAAGGATAACAGGTTTCTCATCGTTTTCCCCGAGCCGGAACCGACTACCACCGGGCTTTTGATGAAAATATCCGACGCCGCGGTGTCCGCGTTCGAGGCGAGCGGAGCGTGGATAGTGCCGGCCCGGGCCTGCAATATGCAGTTCACCCCCTTTTCGAGAATGGGGGGCCGTCTGGTCCGGGTAAAAGCGCCGCGGGTCACGCTTTTCTGCGGAGAGGCGATCAAACTGGGAAAAGACGGTGGCGGTGGCGGAAACCACTCTCCCCGCCGCAGGATCGAACAGATGATGAACGACGTCATGGCGCTGGGGCTGTGGGACAAAAAACCGCTCTTTGACACCCTCCTCGAACAGCGTAAGCTCTGGGGCGCAAAACACGTCGTGGCGATAGAGCCGGACGGAACGAGGACGGATTGGAACAGATTGCTCACGCTGGTATTCGTCATGGAGCGCATCGTGGAGAAACTGACGAAGCCCGGAGAGCGCATCGGTATAATGCTGCCCAACAGCGTGACGACCCTTGCGGCGATAATCGGCGCGCAGCACGCAGACAGGGAGCCCGCTATGATCAACTACTCGATGGGGGCAAGATCCATGAAAGAGGCCTGCGGCATAGCCGGAGTGGGAGTCATTGTGACCTCCCGGCGCTTCGTCGATGAGGGTAAGTTTCAGCCGCTGGTGGACGCCCTTGCCGCCGACGGTCTGTCGATACAGTTTTTGGAAGATCACGTCTCGGCCATGTCCGCCCTCCAAAAACTGGGCTGCGTCCTCTATTCCCGCTTCGCCGGCCCGACCCCCGACGCGGAAAAATACGCGGAGCGCACGGCGGTGGTGCTCTTCACCTCCGGTTCCGAGGGCGCTCCAAAGCCCGTCGCCCTCTCGTTCCTGAATATCCAGGCCAACACCGCGCAGGTGCGCACGGTCCTCGATTTTTATCAGACCGACGTGCTGGTGGACATCATGCCGATGTTCCACTCGTTCGGATTGTGCACCGGCACAATAATGCCTCTTTCGGCGGGTATGCCGATAGCCGTGTATCCGACGCCGCTCCATTACAAGAAAATACCCCAATTTTCCTACGAGGCGAGGGGGACCGTCCTGCTGGCGACCAACGTTTTCCTGGCCGGTTACGGGCGTAGCGCGGAACCGTTTGATTTCTTCGAAATGCGTTACGTAATCTGCGGAGGGGATAAGCTGAAGGAGTCCACGTCCAAATTGTGGCTGGAAAAATTCGGCCATCAGGTGCTGGAGGGCTACGGGGTGACAGAGTGCTCCCCCGTGGTAGGAGTCAACAAAAAAGGGCGCTGCAAGCCAGGGTCGATAGGAGTCCCCCTCCCATGTACAGAGACGAGCCTCAACCTGGTGGAGGGCGTCGCTGAAGGCGGCCGCCTCGTGTTAAAAGGGCCCAACCTCATGCGCGGCTACATCAGGGCCGACGGTTCGATCACCCCGCCGCCGGACGAAGGTTACGACACGGGAGATATCGTCACCATCGACGAAGAGGGCTTCATCACGATAATCGGCAGGGCGAAACGCTTTGCCAAGATAGGCGGCGAGATGGTCTCGCTGACATACGTGGAGGAAGCGGTGCAGGAGGTCTGGCCCGACGAGCCGCACGCGGTCGTCTGCGTATCGGACGAAATCCGCGGGGAGGTCATAGTCATGCTGACGGAGCGCAGAGAGCCGGACCGCGACGCGCTGCGCGCCGAACTGACGAAACGCGGCCTGCCGGAACTTGTCATACCGAAGAAGATAATGCAGATAGAAGCGCTGCCGAGGATCGGTGTCGGGAAAATCGACTACCAGGCCGCGGCTAAAATAGCTTCCGAGTAGCGCCTGTAAGATATAAAAAAGCGTAAGCGGGAATAAACGCGATCATGCGTCCGTCCGGAGATTTTTTAAGCCCGAAATCTCCGGCGTTTTTTGTCACGACGACAGCTTCCCCGGCAGCGGGGGCAAGTTCGTAAATTATCCCGTCCCCGGGTCCCGTCCCTTCCTCGTCGAACCGAACGTCTATCAGCGTATATTCGTCCCCGTGACGGGCCGCTATATCGATCGACCTGCCTCGGTGATCCCCGCGCAGGTAGCCGGCGATGGAGCCGGCCCTTCTGCTGCCGCGCACCGCCCTGTACACCGCCCCCTCGACGAGACGCCTTGCTTCATCTCCCACCAGCCCGATCGGTTCGCCCATCAAAATCGCGCTGCGTATGGCGGCGTCCGCGATATAAATTTTGGGGCTGGATTTTTGAATTTTATATGGTGGAATTTCGATCGGATCGCTCATATAAATCAGGCCGGCGTCCTCGATATATTCGATGTAACTTTCGACGGTCGGTCGGGAAACGGATTCGACGTTTTTCGCTATCGCCTCTATCGATACTATTTCGGAAGTTACGCCGCACAGATAAAGGAAAATTTTCTCGAGCTCCGTGGGATTCCTTACGCTGCTGATCGATAGGATGTCCTCTTTTATAGATTTGTTTACCACTTTTTCCCTGATGATTTGAGAGGAAAACTGGTCGGCGGCAAGTGACGTTTCCGGGAAACCGCCCCGCTGCAAATATCTGCTGAAATGATTTTGAACCGGGGCAATCGAATTAATCAGTTCGATCATGCGGTGTTTCGTCATGTGCGAAAATTTCAAATCTGACGCAATATCCGATATATCCGGAACGTCGACGCCTGTCAGACGGCAGTACTCAAAAAACGACAGCGCCGAAATCTCTATCGTCTTTATACTCTCGTTCGCCTCTTTATTCCGTCTTTTTTTTCCGCAAAAGGCCGAGCTGGCCGCGACGATTTTCGCGTCCGGTCTGAGGTCCCCGATCGTATCCAGCCATATCTCCCAATCGGGTTCGTACTCGATCTCGTCGAGAAAATAATACG
>JAISYN010000308.1 GCA_031269915.1 Synergistaceae bacterium | reverse complement strand
CCGCGAGCGACGGCACGATATTTCTACTGACAGGAGCGATTGAGAGTACTTATTACAGTTTTAGCGGTAAGCTAATCGTTACCACCGTCGCCAAGTTGGCCTCCGATAGCATTAGTGCTGCGGAAGCGCAGGATCTCCCTAACTCTATGCTCTACGGCTCCACCTTCGATCTCAAATACGATGAGGACAACCAGGTCTTGTGGGCAACCTGCGGCAATCGCCTCTATGCTTACAACAAAGCTGGGACTGTGCTGAAAAATTTCGCGCCTACGGATTACCGTATCGGTTCAGACCCATATTTAGCGTTAATCACCTCGATAACGCTGGTGGACGGCACTCTTTACTATTCTGTAACGGATAATGATTATAGTGTCGGGGCGGTCGGTAAAATAACTTATGATACGTCCAGCGGATTCAATTATTTAGTTGATAAAGATGTGCTCGGCGGTTTGGCCAGCGACACTCAGCTATTCGCTTTGAATGTGGGCGGCAATGAACAGTTGCTGGTCCGCGAGTATGATTATTCCAGCGGCGAGGATACGGTCGTCATTTACGACACGGACGACTTCTCTGCCCCGATCTACGAGGAACACGGAGTGACGAGTAATCTCCACGCGGTCGCGGTGAGCGGGAACGGGAACTCTCTATATCTCGCGCAGTACGACAACGGGCAGGTGTCGGCTCTGAACAAGGACGGAAACACATACGCCGCGGATACCGCGCGCCAATATCCGCCGGACGGCAAACTCCCGGCATATCCCGGCGGCGGCGGAGGCGGGTGCGACACCGGAGCGGGCGGGATAGCGCTGATCTTCCTCGCGTCCGCCGCGATCCTGAAACGCCGCGAAGGATGACGCTTTTCACTGGCCGGGGGGATATCGCCGCCCCCCGGCGAAACAAAATTCTTACCGCTCTCCTTCTGGCGGCGCTCCTGTCCGCGTTTTCCGCGCCGCCGTCGCTCGCGGCGGTGGATCTGCCGGAGGAGGTCGTATCCGGTTCGCTCATCTATGACGAAAACGAGGACAGATACCTCTCCCCCGGCATGGTGACGGTCATTCGCCCGGACGAGCGGACCGGGGAGCAGCGCGGTCTTCCGGCCCTGCTGGATGAAGTCCCCGGCCTCAGGGTCATCCGCGTGCGGGGACGCAACGGTTACGCCGTCGCCTCAGTGCGGGGCAGCACGTCGTCGCAGGTGGCGGTGTATGTGGACGGGATTCTGATGAATCTCCAGAGCGAGGCCGCCGTAGATCTTTCGGCTATACCGGTCGACGGCGTGGAGCGCATCGAGGTCTACAGAGGCTATGTTCCAGCCCGGTTCGGCGCTCAGGCGATGGGAGGCGTGATAAACATCGTCACGAAATCGCCCGGGGAGAGAAAAACAACCGTTTCCCTCGGAGCCGGATCGTTCGGGCGGTATAAGGGGTCGCTGTCGCACTCAGCCCCTCTCGGCGGAGGCAAATTCTTCGGGTCGCTCGGGTACGAGACCTATGACGGAGACTTCGAGTTCTGGAACGACAACGATACCGCGCACAACAAAACCGACGACTACTACGCCATACGGCGCAACAACGGATTCGAGAACGCGGATATTCTGCTGAAATGGAGCGACGCGCACTGGAAAGCAAGGGCATCGTGGACGCGCAGGTATCGCGAGCTTCCCTATCAGGCGCGCGGCAACGACAAACCGGGAGTTCCTCAACGTCCCGGCGCGATACTCGATACGGACAGATGGGACGCCTCCCTTGGACGCTCACAGGAATCCGGCGATGTGAACTGGTCGTGGGAATTGACGTACACCGGGCAGAAGAAAAGGTACGAGAGCAGAAGAGGCGCGTCGATCAGCGCCATCGGCGGAATGCAGGTATCAGAGAGCGAGTACGGAGCGTCCCGGTTCGGCGCTTCGGTAAACGCGAGCAGCTCCCTCGGCGAGCGTCACTTTCTCGAACTGCTGGCCGCTTACTCCACGGAGCGGCTCGATGTCAACGGCGATACGCTCTTTCAATATCTGGGCGGAAGGAGCGACTACAGGCATGACGAGTGGGATTTCAGCGTTCAGGACACCGTAGCCCTCGACCGGGCCGGCACGTTTCTGCTCACTCCGTCCCTCCGATGGCACAAATTGAACGACGACAGCCACTTCACATGGCAGGCGGCGCTTTCCAAGGAGTTTTCGCATGGCTGGATGCTCAAGACCGCTTACGGAACTTACGCGCGGGCTCCGAATCTCTACGAAAAGTACGGCGACGGCGCGTACATACTGCCGGCGGAAAGCGGCATGAAATGGGAGACGGGGACTCAGTTCGACGTCGGACTGATGTGGAACGGGAGCGCCATGAACGCGCGGTCGGACATCTCGCTCTCCGCGTTTCGGCGAGAGACAGAAGATCTTATAGAATTCATCGTGGCGAATCCGAGATACGGAGTTTATCGCAACCTGGACGATTCCGAAACGGACGGCGTAGAACTGGAAGCCTCGTTCGACTGGGAAAAATGGCAATTCGCTTTCTCCGCCACGTGGATGGACGCTGTTTCCAGCTCGTCCGGTTTCAGAGGCGCCCGGCTTCCCAACCGCCCCGAGTGGAGCGGCTTCGCCAGGGTGACGCGCAAGTTCGCCCGGGGATCGGCCTTCGTCGAGTATCAGTACACCGGCGAAAACTACGCCGATCCGTCCGAAACGGTTTCGTTCGACGAGAGAAAGGTATTCAACGCGGGCGTCAAATACGACCTCAGCCCGACTACCCGGCTGATCGCGGGCGTGAACGACATATTCAACGACGCGGACAACTGGCGGATGAGACCAAACGGACTGAACGGCCCAACGCGGATTCTATGGTTCCCGGACGAAGGACGTTCTTATTATCTTACGTTTGACGTGGAATTTTGAGGAAACGCCAGTAATCTAATCAGCGTATTGCGAAAGCCGGCTCCCCCGTTTCCAGAGGAGGGGCCGGCTTTGTTCTCTTATTAAAGAGAGGGGGGCGGCACAAAACCCCCCTCAAAAGTTAGGAAAGCGCCTCGATTGTCGCTGGCTGAACGGCAATGAAGCCGATCGAACGGTACCTGGGCAAAATAAAAAGGAGAAAACCACGGAATGGCTCCCTCCATCTAAATCAAATCTGTTCAGCCATGTGCCCGCGCACGACTAATCCACAATTTCCTCCGGCAGGTCTCCTGACTTTCGTTCGCCCTACTCGCGCGTCTTCCCGCCTCACGGCAGTGACATTCGCGCTTTCGTCCCGATTACAGTGGCGGGGCCGCTCCGGATTTTCACCGGATTCCCATGAATCGCCGAAGGAACGTGATATTAAATTGTAAAAGCATATTACATTCTATTTTAAGTTTTGTCCACTGTCAAATTTCTCTATTCCGCGCCTAACTCAGAGCCTGAAGCCTTCGGGCATCGGGTCGTCCGGCTCCAGGACGAGCTGGTTGATGCCCATGATATACGCCATGCCGGAAATTTTGGGGATTATAGCGGGGAAGTCCGCGACTTTCGTCTCCTCCACTATGCTTCCCTCGAAAACCGTGTCGATGATGCTGTGATTTTCAAGCGTCATCCCCGGTTTCAATATTCCCTTCGAGTAGAGCTGCGACATGCGCGCGCTCGTGCCGGTGCCGCATGGGGATCTGTCTATTTCGGCCTCTCCGAACACCGTTATGTTCCGCGTCACTATTCTGTCCCCGCGCACGTCGGGCGGCGTCATCAGCACCGTGCCGTATATCCAGTTTATCGGTTCTATCGGATGGGATATGATATTCATCTTCCCCAGCGTGTCTTTGATCTCCATTCCGACGGCGCAGAGTTTCGGCGCGTTCTCAGGGACGATTTCGAGCCCTACCTGCGACGCCTCGACGAACACATAAAACGCGCCGCCGAAACAGACGTCGGCCGTCACTTCGCCGATCCCCCCAACCGGAATTTTTATCCCCGGCTTGTAAAGAAACACGGGGACATTGTGAAACGCTACGCCTGTTACGCGGCCGCCGCGTATCTCGACGAACGAAGTCACGCGCCCCGCCGGCGCGTCTATCTTCAGCGTGTTGATTCCCTCGCGGGCCGGGATCATTCCCGTCTCGAACACGGCCTTCGAGACGCCTATGGTACCGTGCCCGCACATCGTCCCCATGCCGCCGTTTTCTATGAAAAGCACGCCGATGTCCCCGTCCTCGGTGACCGGGGGCGTGATTACCGCGCCGTACATCTCGTTGTGGCCTCTCGGTTCCCTCATGATGAGCTTTCTGCAATAGTCCAGGTTATCCAGCACGTACTTGCGTTTTTCGAGCATAGTGGAACCCTTTATCGCCGGGAAACCCGAGGTCACTATGCGCACAGGTTCGCCGGCGGTGTGGGCGTCGATACAGGTTATCATTCTGCTGAACCGCATTACCATCCCCCCTGTTTTTTTATTGCCAGTCTCGGCAACCCGCAATGGCCGCCGAAAAATTATCCGAGGAAAATTCGTCCGGCATTTCATAAAACCCCGGAGAAGAACAAACGGCTTCCCCGGGGTTTTTTATCGTCGGCACAAGCCCTTACGCAGTCCGGCGGAACGCGCCGGGGGTTCGAATTCCCAACCTCCGGAGGCCGCCGCAAAGGGCCTTAAATCACTTCACGGCCTTGCCGCGTTTCTTGTCCTCGGCCTTCATCATCACCCTTATAGCGCCGGCGAAACATCCGTGACAGATGATGTTCAGGATTATGAGATTTACAACCCAAGTCTCCATATTTCTCCCGTCTCCTTTCCGCTATGTTCTATACGGACTCAGTCCACTTTGTTCGCGTGGACGAGGCGCTTTGCCATGGTGTTGTTGAGCGCTATCAGTATGGCGAACACCAACGCCCACTCGACGATCATGACGCCCGGCGTATAGACGTACTTGGTGATGGGCCAGAACTTGAACCACTCTCCCGGATACCAGGTCGCGGCCTGCCATACCCACCATACGAATATGACGACGAAGAGGATCGGGAAGAGCTTGATGCATGTCCACATCCACTTCACGTGCATATCGGAACAGGGATCTATGTCATCCTCCCACAGTTTGTCGATGCCGATTTTGTAAGACATGAACCAGTAGCAGAGGCCGACTATGAGAAGTCCGACGCCCCAGGTCATGTCCTGGTTCTCGAATATGTTGTTGTTCGCGGCCGAGAAGCTGCCTATCACGAGGAAGAAAAGGGTCGTGATGGCGGTGGCCTTCGCTCTAGTGAAGCCCATGTCCATTAGATTGCGGCATCCCAGTTCCACCATCGCTATGAGTGAACTGAGCGCGGCCGAGAAGAGCGCCAGGAAGAAGAATACCGCGAGGATCACACCGCCTGTCGTGTGCGCGAAGAGGTTCGTCAGGTTGACGAACGTGAG
>JAISYN010000240.1 GCA_031269915.1 Synergistaceae bacterium | reverse complement strand
TTTTCCGCCTGGCTGTGTTGCAAAGCCTCGCCGAACCTTCGGGTTCGTCTGCGTTTTGCGCCTTGCCAAGCGAAAAAAATTCTGCGCCAAACCAAGCAAGTTATTGTTTAACGGTTCCTAACCGAAGATCTTGAAACCGCTTATGCGCTTGCACTCCGACACGATATGCAGGAATTGCGCGTAATCGCTTCTTTCCTCGAATATGCTTTGGCGGTTGATTCCGCGTATCATAACAAAATGAAAAGGCAGCGTTTTTTCAAACCCTGCTTTTTCATTTTGGATGGAATCGTGTGTGTTCTTGATGAGTTCTTAACATAAAAACTTCGCTGAACGATTGACACAAAAAGCAATGTATTATAATATATACGTATGAAGGAAAAAAATTTACAAGGGGAACCGGCTTCGCCGGCATTTGACTTCAAAACCAGATTGGTTTCCATTGTGGTTTTGACGCTTATACTCATAACCATATGGTACATGCTCACGATCGTTCTGTTGACTTTTATCTTGGGCTTTGTGTTCTTTCGCCTTTTGCGCTTCATCAACAGGCGCGGCGGACGCATCGTCGCCGAAAAGATACCGGACAGTCTGATCCTTCTTGTGCTGTACCTGCTCTTCATCGCCGTGCTTACGCTTGTGAGCATTCGCTTCGCGCCCATATTGGCGTCGCAGATCACGGCCATAGCTGAGATATTCCGCGATTTCAACGTAGAGAGTCTGCGGCAGTCTTTGGATGCCCGCCTGATCGAGGTGCTTTCCCATCTGGATATCGAATACTATATCAGCGCGGCGGGGAGCATGCTGCTCACATGGGTAACGTGGTTCGGCGGCTTCAGCGTCAACTTCCTTCTCGCGTTGCTTTTGAGTTTTCTGCTCCTGCTCGAAAAAGACAAATTGCAGAAATTCGGAAAGACATTGGAAGACAGTCGCATTTCCTTTATCTACGCGTATTTCATGAACTTCGGAAGTAATTTCGCGAGGTCCTTTGCGAAGGTCATGGACGTGCAGGTGATGATCGCGTTCATAAACTGCGTGCTGTCCATGATCGCCCTGAGCATCATGGGCTTTCCGCAGGTGCTCGGCCTCGGCATCATGATCTTCACGCTTGGGCTCATACCGGTCGCGGGCGTCATCGTATCGCTGATTCCCCTTTCCGTCGTGGCCTTCAACATCGGCGGCTTCACGAAGGTATTGGCCGTGCTCATCATGATCGTCGTCATACACGCGATCGAGGCATACGTCCTGAACCCCAAGCTGATGTCGAGCAAAACGGCCCTGCCCGTGAGCTTGGTGTGCATCATCTTGATCGTGGCGGAGCACTATATGAGCGTGTGGGGTCTGCTGATCGGCGTGCCGCTGTTCATCTTTCTCTTGAATGTGTTTGAAGTGGATTACACGAAGGCTTTCAAGCCCGAACAATCGTTTTCGGAAACCTTCCGCCGCAAGATCGCCGAAAGGAAAGCCAAAAGAAAAGCGGCGCGGGAGAAGAAATGAAAAAAAAGCAGCAACCATCCAAAGCGGTAAGGCGGGGTTTTTTCAAACCCCGCCTTACCGCTTTGGATGGAATCGTGTGTGTTTATAGGATGTCGGACCGGAAATAAAGGAGGAAGAACTTGCTTGGTTCAGCAAATTAAGCCCGACAATTACGCGTTGATCACCTTATGAACCTATCATACACGCCGATTGTGTTGATTGTGTGGCGGAAAAATGAATATATAGAAAAAAATACGCAAGACGACTTGTATGTGATTGAGACCGACGGGGACGCCGAGGGCGGCGTCCCGCAGGCATTTCGTTTGCGGTCCCCTGCGCGTTAACCGTTTTCGAATTTTCTTTTCCGGAATTGCTATAAAGCTCTTGAAATCTTACTTTATTTAGTATATGATGTGTTGGGAGAATACTATATGAAGATGCTCAAACGGGCAGTCGTTGTCGTTTTTTTGTTGGCGGTCGCCGGTTTGTATGTTGTGATTTTTGTCATTCCGGATTTGAAGGGCGCCCTGCGCAAAACCGCGGTGCTCGAATACGGCAACCTTGCGATTTCCGACGAGGTGACGGCCTTTATCGTTCGCGACGAAACGGTCTACACGGCCGCGCGCGCGGGAGAGATTCGCTACTACGTGGGCGAAGGCGTAAAGGTGCGCAAGGGCGTAAAGCTCTTGGACATAGTCGAAGGAAGCGCGCCCGCCCCGCCCGCGGAAACGGAAGCCGAGGCGGAAACCGGCGAGACCGGCGAGGCCGAGATGACCGAGTTGCGGACCCGCGTAGGAGCGAACGGCGTCGCCTTGGAGCAAAACGCGGCGCCTGAAACCGGCGTGATCAGCTATTATATAGACGGTTACGAAGCGGTGTTTTCACCGGAGAACATCCCCAACCTCACAAGGGAAACGGCCGACGGCGCCGCGGGACCCGTCGTGAACGTGACGCGGCACAGGGGCTACGTCGCTCGGGGCGAACCGATATACAAGCTGTTGGACAATACGCAGTGGCATATGGTATTCTGGCTCGACAAGGATTCCGGGTCCGTGGTGAACTACAGGAGCGGCGAGGCCGTAACGGCGCGTATGCGGGACGGCGAGGTCAGCGGCAAGACGGAGGACGTCGTCGACCAAGGCGACGCGTGGATGATCGTCCTCGGTTTCGACAGACACTATGAACATATGGCCCGGTTGCGGCGCGCGGAAGCGACAGTGGTCGTCGCCGATTATCGCGGCCTGCTCGTGGACAACGCGAGCATCGCGTCGTCGGACGGCGCGGTCGGCGTATACGCAAAACAGCGGAACGGTGATTTCAAGTTCGTGCCCGTGAACGTCGTGCGCAGCGACGGCGCAAGGTCGATCATATCCATGTCATCCTTCACCGCGCAGGACGGCAAGCAAGTCGGGACCGTGAACATCTACGAGGAGATTTTGTGCGATCCGGAACAGTTTGGAGAGTAACGGGGTCAAATGCTCTATGGGAATTCGGGAGAATATCGCGGACATTCGCCGACGCATCGACGAATACGCGCGCGCGGCCGGGCGGAAGCCCGGCGAGATTACGCTGATAGCGGTGA
>JAISYN010000091.1 GCA_031269915.1 Synergistaceae bacterium | reverse complement strand
TGGGCGTCATGCTGGCATGGCTGTTGGTGGGGCACCTGGCCGGGGATTTTCTGCTCCAGAACCGATGGATGGCGGAGAACAAAAGCGCGCGGCTCCTGCCGCTGCTGGCGCATTCGGCGGTGTACGCCTGCGCGGTATGGCTCGCCTCACTGCCCTGCGGGGGACTGGGCGTCAGGGGCGTTCTGTTGGTGTTTGCCTCCCATGTCGCGCTGGACAACCGAAAATTCGTGACGTGGTGGTGCGAGCGTGTTACGCGATGCGGGGCGACCGAGTCCGCTTCCTCCGGCTTCCTTGTTTTCGCGGCGGATCAAGCGTGGCACGCCGTTTTTCTCGCGGTGGCCAGCGCGCTCGAAAATAAAATTTGAGGGAGGGATGCCCATGCCCCTGCCAAGTGTTGAAACGCTGCTGGATATCGGCGTTGCCCTGTCGAAAGAGAAAGACATCGACAGGCTGCTGGAAACTATTTTGGACGCGGCGATGGACATCGCCAACTGCGACGGCGGCACGCTGTATGTCTTGGAAGGCGGGGCGCTGCATTTCAGGATACTTGTCACAAAGTCGTTAGGTTTGCGCAGGGGCGTGAGGGGCGTATCGCCGGAACTGCCGCCGGTGCCGCTCTCGCGCGCCAACGTCAGCAGCCGCGCGGCGCTGGACAAAACGCTGATCAACGTGGCGGACGTATACGCCAGCGACGACTTCGACTTTTCCGGCACAAGAAGGTACGACGGCATGACGGGCTATAAAACCGTCTCCATGCTGAATGTGCCGATGGAGGACGACAACTGCGACGTCATCGGCGTGCTGCAACTGATAAACGCGCTCTCCGGCGAGGGCGCCGTCGTTCCTTTCGCGCGGGAGTACGAGCCGGTTATTTTTTCGCTGGCGTCCCAGGCGGCCATCTGCCTGACAAACCGCGCTCACGCGGCGGAGACGATGGAACTGCTCGACTCGTTCGTGCGTGTCATGTCGGAGGCAATCGACGCGCGAAGCCCGTATAACGCCAACCACACGCGCAACATGGCGCGTTACGCGGATAACTTCGCGGACTGGCTGAACGGCGACGGCGGAATCGCGTTCGACGGAGAGCGCAGGCGGCGGTTTCTGATGAGCGTGTGGCTCCACGATATCGGCAAACTTGTGGTTCCGCTGGAGGTGATGGACAAGGCAAATCGGCTGGGGCCGAAGATAAACGACGTTATGAGCCGTTTTCGGATATTCGCCCTGCAAAACGAGATCGGATATTTGAGACAATCCATCGGCGGCGGCGAGTACGCGCGTCGGGCCGCCGAAATCGAGGCCGCGCGCGAGCTTGTGGAACAATCCGACAGAGCCGGTTTCCTGCCGGACGAAACCCTGGCCGCCATACGCGAACTGGGCGAAAAAACCGGCCCGGACGGAGAAACGCCCTTCCTGATGGACGAAGAGCTGACGTGTCTTTCAGTGCGCAAGGGAACGCTGACTGACGGGGAGCGGCGCGTGATGGAAAGCCACGTTGTTATGACGCGGCGCTTGCTTTCCGGGATGAGTTTCCCGAAACGTTTCCGATCCGTGCCGGATTGGGCGTCGTCTCACCACGAATACCTGAACGGCGAAGGCTACCCGGACAAACTGTCGGGCGACGCGATTCCCACCGAGACGCGCATCCTGACCGTGCTGGACGTCTTCGACGCCCTTACGGCCGGAGATCGGCCTTATAAACCGGCCATGCCCGCTGAAAAAGCGCTCGGAATTCTGACCGATATGGCGGGGGACGGACGCCTCGACCCGGATATCGTGGACCGCTTCATACGGAGCGGGGCGTGGAAACGGCCATGAACGCGAAAATACCCATAGGAAGGCCCAGAATGCCGCGCGGAAAGCTGAGGATCGCGTCGGTATCGACCCTGGCGGCGCTGTGGCTGCTGTTCGCGGCGTTTTACGCGACGAACGCGTTCGAGCGCGCGGAGAACCGCGTCTACGATCTGATGTATCAGCGCGTCTCGCCCGCGGACAGCCGCGTGGTCATCATCGCGGTGGACGACGCCAGCATCGCGCGTCTGGGCCAATGGCCCTGGCCGAGAGACGTAATGGGCGGCATGGTGGACATTCTGACGGAGGCCGGAGCGGCGGCGGTGGGGATAGACGTGCTGTTCGACACGCCGGCGCGCGCGCCGGGCGAGGACGAACGTTTCGCCGAGGCTCTGGCTCGGGCTGGCGGCGCGGTACTGCCGGTCTACGGGCTCTTCAAGGCGCGCACCTCAAGCGGGCCGATGCGCGCCGATGAGCTTGTCATACCGACGGGCACGCTGCTCGCCGCGCGCGGGGAAAACGGCGCGGCCGTCCGTTTGGCCCACGTCAACGGATTGACCGAAAGCGACGGCGTCACGCGGCGCGCGCTGTCGGAACTTTATCACGGAGGGACGCGGTATCGTTCGCTTCCCGAGGAAATGTACGAATTGTACGCGGGCACGGAACCGGATATACCCGCCGATGCCTCGGGGCGATACTACATCTCCTTCACAGGGCGCTCGGGATGGTATCGCCCCCTTTCGTTCGCCGACGTGTACGACGGGCGCGTCCCCCCGCGATATTTTAAGGATAAACTCGTTCTGATCGGTCTCTACGCGCAAGGCATAGCCCGTGACTGGCAATTCACCGCCATTGACGGCGACCGGCCCACTTACGGCGTCGAAATTCAGGCGAATATATTACAGCAGTTGCTGGAAGGCAGATTTTTGAGAGATTTGCCGCGTTGGACCGGGTTTGCGATTTTTTCGGTCTTCACGCTGGTATCGGCGGTTTTGTCCGCGTGGAAGGAGCCCCGGTCCGGTTTGGGTCTCCTGGTTCTGTCGCTGTTGGTTTACGCGTGCGCGATATACATGACCGCGCGCGAGGGTTACGTTACGCGCGTGATTTACGCGCCGGCCTTTTGCGCGCTGGCATATTTTGCCGCGCTGATCTGGCATTACGCGCAAACCAGATTCGACGAGGCGCGCGTCAGGAGCACGTTTGGCAAATACATGGCCCCTGACGTGCTCCGAAAAATCCTGAACGAAGGGGAGGACGGGCTGAAATTATGCGGCCAGCGCAGGGCCGTGACGGTTCTGTTCGTGGACATACGCGGTTTTACGCCCCTTTCGGAGGCCGTTTCGCCGGAAGAAATCGTTCAAATACTCAACGAATACCTCGACCTCGTCGCCTCCTGCATTCACCGCCACGGAGGCACGCTGGACAAATTCATCGGAGACGCGGCGATGGCGTTCTGGGGCGCGCCATACGACATGCCGGATCACACGTTGGCGGCCGTCCGCGCCGCGCTTGCCATGCGCGATGAATCGGCGGTACTGGAGCGGAAACTGACGCTCAAATATGGGCGCGGCGTAAAATTCGGCATCGGCGTCAATGCCGGCGACGCCGTGATAGGGAACATAGGCGCGTCGTTTCGCATGGACTATACCGCCATAGGCGACGCGGTGAACACCGCCGCGCGCCTGGAATCCAACGCCAAACCCGGACAGATACTCATCAGCCGCGCCGCCGCCGACAGCCTGCCGGACAACAGCGTAAAACTGAACTTTATCGGCGCCCTGAAAGTAAAGGGGAAAGCGGAGGAAGTGTCCGTGTACGAAGTAATTTAGACGCGATTCCAGCGCCTATTCATATTCATATTCATATCATACTTGGTTGGAAAGGTGAATTTGGTATGGTCATATAGCCTAAAACCCGAACAAGTTACTCAAAGCCTCATCCTCTGATAACTCCAAGCTTGGTTAGGAAAAGACGATCATGGTTAATCCGTAACTTTCGTCGATTAGGTCTATATGCGTAAATACCCTAGAATGGCTAGAATGGCAAAAGGCGTTACAGGCGGCAAAATACTTGCTCCCCTCTCGGGTATACGCTATTATACATATAGACCTAATTAGGTCTATATGTAGGCAGGACTGGATGACTACAGAGTACACGAAAAAAACCAAAATTGTTTGCGACAAACTTGGCTTCTCTGTCTCTTGATAGCCGCATCTCTACCTAAAACACTGAAAGTTACGGTTTGGACATTAACTTGGATTATTTTCCCGCAACGATGAATCCATCTGAGAATTACGCTATACTTTTCTTGTATGCGGATTGACTTGCCTGGAAAGTTGGTGAACTTGTGATCCCGTTAAAACTCGAAACGCTGTTGGAAGGCCGGGTTGTGGAACAAGATCGGGTGGAATACAAGAGAGGCTGGAACCCCTCGGATACCATTCACACCATATGCGCCTTTGCCAACGACTTCACCAACACCAACGGCGGCTACATAGTGATAGGCATCGATGAACAAGACGGGCGTCCTTTGCTGCCTCCGGTGGGCATTGACGCAAATATCCTGGATAATATCCAAAAAGAACTGTTTCAGTATTGCAACCTGATCGAACCCCGCTATATTCCCCAATTGGAGATTGTGAAATATCGGGAACGATACGTTGTCTATCTGTGGTGTTCCGCCGGCGATGACGGGCCATATATGGCCCCGAAAGAGGTATATTCGCGTAGCAAATCGGACAAGCATAAAGAATATTGGATAAAACCGTCCTCCGTCAAAACAATCGCCAAAGGCGCGGAACTCTCCGAACTGTTCAGCAAGTTCAACACCGTGCCTTTCGATGATAGGGTAAACCGCGAAGCCAGGATGTCAGATATTCGGAGAGGTTTCGTGGAGGATTTTCTTATCGAAAGCAACAGTTCCCTCGCGTCGGAATTAAACGACAAACCCTTGGAGGATTTGCTGGTCGCGATGGAAGTGGCAAACGTCACTGATGTCGGAGTTGACATACGCAATATCGGAATTCTCATGTTCTCGGAACATCCGGAAAAATTTTTACCCGGCGCTCAGATAGAACTTATTCGCTTCAATTCCCCGGAAGCGGAAGGCTCCGATGACTTTACGGAAAAAGTATTCACCGGCCCTTTGCAAAAGCAAGTACGCGATGCCCTCTCCTATATCCAGGCTACCCTTATCGAGGAAAAAGTCATCAAAAGGCCAGACAGAGCGGAGGCGGAACGTTTTTTCAACTACCCTTATGCCGCATTGGAAGAATCCCTTGTCAATGCCGTATTTCACCGTTCATATCGGATACAAGAGGCTGTGGAAATTAGAATTTATGTGGACTGTATAAAAATTATAAACTATCCAGGCCCCGAAAAATGGATAGATATGACGCAGTTCAAGGCTGGGAAAGCAATAGCCCGCCGTTACAGAAATCGGCGCATTGGTGAGTTTCTAAAGGAAATTGACCTTTCTGAGAAAAAATCGACTGGAATAACGAAGATTTTGAAAGCCCTCAAAACGAATAACTCACCCTTGCCCGATTTTGAAACGGATGACGGGCGGAACTACCTCATCACTACGATAAAAGTGAACCCGGCATTTGAACTAAACAGCATGAGTGCGCAAGTTGAAAATAAGCGAAGTTTTGAGCGAAGTTTGAGCGAAGTTTTGAGCGAAGTTGAAATTGAAAAGATGATCCCAATCATCAAGCATTTGCAGGAACATGGTTCTGTAACGCCTAAAGAAGCGATAGCGGCAACGGGAAAATCAGCCGCTACTGTAAGGCGCTATTTAGCAGTTCTTTGTGACAAGGGCATTTTAACGGCGCGAGGAAACACAAACGCGATTAGTTATTCGCTTAGAGAAAAATCGCAATAAAACCCATCAGGATATTCGTTCTTCGGGTTCTCAAAAAAATAACTGTGGCTCTGGAGAGCCACAGACTTTGTTGTTCGAGGAATTTCCTCCAAGCCCAACAGATGTGTTTAATTACTGGAAAGTAATATAGCCCACTGACAAAGACCTGTCAATGTTTCGCCAATGCCGACGCTTTTAGTGAGTCGGCACTGGCATATTGGTTTCAGATTGATCTTCGATACGCGAACCACGTTTCTTATCCAGCTCCTTGACCGCCTGCATCTTGTTTCCCGGCGCTAAATGCGCGTACCGGAGCGTCATCTTCAGGTCGGCGTGTCCCAACAACTCCCGCACGGTGTTCAGATCGACTCCCGACATAACGAGCTGCGAGGCGAAATCATGCCTCATGTCACGCCAGCGGAAATTTTCAATGCCGGCTCTTTTGAAATTTTTTATAAAGACCACTAACCGGTCAGACCAATTTCATCGATCAATCTGAAGGCGTTCCGCTCGAAAAAATCCCATAAATACCTATAATTACCGATTTTAACCAATTAGACTC
>JAISYN010000340.1 GCA_031269915.1 Synergistaceae bacterium | reverse complement strand
TGGGCGAACCTTTCGGCGTCGATCTCACCGCTTGCCGCGTACTCGTTCCTTGTGTTCAATCTGTTGTGCGCACCTTGTTTCGCGGCAATGGGGGCTATCAAGCGCGAGATGAACAATGTGCGATGGTTCTGGATCGCGATTGGCTATCAGTGCGGGTTTGCATACCTTGTTGCACTATGCATTTATCAGATCGGGGCGCTGTCTGCGGGAGGCGGATTTAAGCCTGGTAGTGCCGTTGCGATTCTCACCGTGGCAGGGTTCCTGTATACTCTCTTCCGCCCTGCGAAGAAAGCAACGCCGCGCTATTCGGCGACTGTTCCAAATATATAGGGAGGCGTCTGAAATACTTGCCTTCATATCAGGGAAACTCGGAACCATTGTCGTAGGGGCAATTGTTTTGGTGGGCGTTCTTTTTGCAGTCATTAAAACGGCACGCGACAAGCATTGCGACAAATGTGGCATCTGCACACATTATTCGATGGATGACAGATACATAAAGAAACGTGAGTGAAGCAATTTGCATTGTCATTAAGCAAATAGCAACAAAAGTCCAATCATAGTTTGGGTTGATCGGTCGCTATGGGAACGAGGCCAGTCGCCCCCATAGCGACTGTGACACAGAGCAGTCCGGCTGAAGCTAGTTGGGTCACCGGGTTGCTTCTTTATTTTATCAGAACACGTTATGCCCCACATTCGTCAAGAGTGCACTAAAGCCTTGAAATTAATGCATTGATTTAGGAACTATCGTCTAATTCGTGAATTGCTTATATTTTTCGCAGCGCTTCAACGGGCTTTATCGCGTTGAGCTGCTCGCTCGCGAGTAATCCGCTGATCAAAGCAATCAAGATCGTAACGATAAAAACTCCAAATATGAAAGGTAGGGAAAACTTCACTTCTAGAGATACCAAATCCGTGCTCGCGGCTGTCACACCGCCCGCGTTCGGCAAGGGGCTTCCTTGCCAGGGGAGTAGTGCTTGAACTTGAAATGTACTGAAAAGACGAGAAATGAGCGCCCCAGATAGAATCCCAAGAACTCCGGCAGCAGTTGCCTGGATGAGCATTTCGAGCGCAAGCTGACCGCGTATGTTCTTTCCTGTCCAGCCGACCGCCTTCATGATGCCGATTTCCTTGATTCTCTCAAAAATATTCGCCGAAACGGTCTTGAAAATCAGAGATACCGCAGCAATGACGATGATGGCGCCCACAAGCCAAGTGAATTTTTCAGCTAGAGAAAAGAGACTGTCCGCGACGGATAGCGAGGAATCCGGCGAAGATATTTTCAGGCCATGAATTTCAGCGTTTATTTTATCAATGGCCTCTTTTGTATCCGCCGCCTGCCGCAAGCGGACGTAGACTGCGTTCACATCTTGAGAGCCGACTTTGGCAAGACGCCGCGCTTCGCCGATCGGCAGGAAAAAATTGGGGGCGGAAAGCTGACTGCCCTCCTTAACTTCGACAGTCCCCACTATTTCAAATGTCTCTCCGGCAATATCGACGCTCCCACCGGATTTCAAACCATAGGATCGGGCAAAATGCTTCTCCACTACCGCGACGCCTCTTTCCGAGGCTTCAAAAAAACGCCCGCTATCTACCCAATCTTTGAACACTACCGGCCCAATGACAGGACTACCAGGGTCGATGCCGACGATCACTTTGAAATTACCCTTGTCAAAACTCCACGCCTGCAACGCCACGGTGACGCTTTCTATTCCATCGACATCCATGATCTTTCGCACTTCGTGTCCATGGATCGGTGTGGCGGAGTTGGGTAAAATGACGCCGCTCACGTTTGCACCACTCTCGCCATCTTTCGGCCTCTCCAGCGCTAAATCCACCCCGGACGCCTCGAAAGGCTTTCGTACCGCGTCCTTGTAGGCGTGGGATAAGGAATATAACGAAATGACCAATGCCACGGCTATGGCGATTCCGATGCAATTTACAACCGTTCGATGCCGCCGTATGGTCAGCTCCTTTATAGCGTATCTGAGAAACATTACGCTTCTCCCTTATTCTTTTTCTTCGACTTCTTCGACCAAATCAGGCATATCGCCGACAGGACAATAATGAGCGCCGCCGCGCCGATAAGCCTGGCCGAATAGTTTTGGCTTTCGTCCGGGCGCTCCGCCGTAGAAGCGTCTACGCCCTCAATTATGAGCGCGATCACCCGTTCTAAATCTTCCGCTCTCCACTTCCGTCCGACAAAATCGCTGAACGAAACTTCTCTTCCTTCAAGCGTAAACGTGTTCTTGCCGTTGACGTAAAGCCGCATAGGAATATGGCCGGACAAACCCTTATCCCGCATAAAATCCTGCCCCTCGGATTTCGTTTCGTCATAAAAGGTAAGCGCAACTTGACCGCCGAACTTGGCGCACGCGTCGACTATCGCCTCCCGCGTCCCTCGCATCGGCGCATGGCTGAAAAAGCCAACGGCATCCACTTTCACCGGGATTTCCGCGAAAACTTCCGATGTGAATAAAATACCGAAGCCGCAAGCGAAAAACACTGTAAAAATTTTGATGAGATATAATTTGCCGTTTCCCATAAATTTTTCTCCGTTTCTAATGGGGCGCCGTCAACCTGTGATTTTGCCGTCTTTCATGCGGATTACCCTATCCGCCTTTGAGATAAACCCTTCATCGTGCGTAACTATGATAAACGTGACGTTCATTTCCCCGTTCAGGCGTTTTATCAACGTAAAAAGTTCTGCGCCGTTCTTGGAATCAAGGTTACCGGTCGGCTCATCCGCGAAAACAATCTTAGGATTGTTGATCAACGCCCTGGCGACGGCTACACGCTGTTTTTCCCCGCCTGAAAGTTTAGCTGGCAAGTGAGATAAGCGATCATGAAGTCCGACGGCCTCCAACAGTTTTTTTGCCCGTTCTTCCATCTCGTTTCGTCGTAATTTCATCGGAAAAAGTGGAAATTCGACATTCTCCAGAGCCGAGAGAGTGGGAATCAGGTTGAAGGACTGAAAAACAAAGCCGATTTTCTCCCGGCGCAAAAGAGCAAGCTCGTCCTCGCTCAATTTCGATAACGGCTGCCCTTCTATGTACGTTTCGCCTGAATCTGCACCTTCGAGCCCACTCAATAGGCTCAGCAGCGTCGACTTGCCAGAACCGGAAGCCCCGCCTATCGCGAGCAATTCTCCTTTCGCGCAGGATAAGCTCACATCGTCAAGCGCCAAAACCTTCTCATATTGTTTGCTCAAATTCTCACAATAAAGTATCGGGTTATTCATAGCGAAGAACCTCCGACGGCCTGATGTGGTTGACGTTTTTCAGTGTCAAAAAGGCGCTTGCCATCCCGACTGCCATTGATATAAAAAGGGCCACACAGACAAGCTCGGATGAAACGTGAACGAGAAGCCCAACATCCAGCGTTTTTTGCGTAGAATCCGTCATCATGAAATGAGGGAATGGATCGACATCCCAGGAAATAGGGATAGAAATGCTCATCCCGCTCATAATGAGAGCTGCGAGAAATCCGACAGCTATGCCGAGCGCGCCGCCAATTACGCTTTGAATAAGCGTCTCCATGATGATCTGCCGGGAAATGTCTGCGGAAGTCCACCCGACCGTTTTCATGATGCCGATTTCTCCACGTCTTTCCATAATATTGCCGGAAACGGTCTTTACCACGATGACAAGCGAAGCCAGAAGAACGACGATAGAACTTATAACAGCTAAATTCCGCGATTGGGCCGCGATGCCGCCCACAGCCCTGACGAAACTTTCAGCCGACGTTACAGTAGCCCCAGGTATAGCTTCTTTTATTTTTGAAATGGTATCCTCCAGGTCGTCAGGTGCCGCCAGTAGAAAGATTTCATTCACGTCACCGTAACGGTAGCCCGGAATACTCTTCGACCGGCTCGCTATGGTCTGCGCATCGGATAGGGGAATGTACACGTTGCTGACGGAAATCAGCGAGTTGGTGGGTGTCCTGACAATTCCCGACACGCGTAGGGGATA
>JAISYN010000330.1 GCA_031269915.1 Synergistaceae bacterium | reverse complement strand
CGGGCGAGGTAAAAATACAAGCCCTGCTCCGTCAAAGCCCACATCTCCTGATTCGAGGAGGGGGTATAAACGGATAATACCCCCCTCCATTCTTCGGGCACATGCTTTATCGAGGTCTCCCCGTTCCACGACGCGCCTATCCCAGCGGCGACATCCTTGGCTATGAACCACGGTTCTCCATCGACGATGACGATCCGCCCCTGCCTGTTCTCAAAATCAAATACGCGCAGATTGTCGTTCACGTTCGCATTCCTCCTTACAGAACCTCAGAAAAGTTGAAATCGACGACGAAGATACCCAGCGGATTTGTGAGAATCTCCCGCATGGAATTGGGCGTCACAATCGCCGTAGTGAAAATCCCCCTGTAATGTTTCGCCGAAATTCTGTCGCCGCCGATGGTGTATCGTTCCTCCGTCCACTCCGCCTGCCATGTCGATTCGCTCATGGACAAAACGCTGTTGACCGTGACGGAAATGGTTTCGTTCTCGCCTATGGCGATGGGGTTGTTCCCCGCGTAGTATTCCTGGTACTTCTTCTCAGCCGCCGTATTCGCCGGCGTGCAGTTATAGACGAAGTTCATCAGGTGAAGCTGCGCCTCCGGGTCGTTGAAAACGGTTTTGAGCGACCAGACATAGCGCCCGATGTGCGCGATGACCAGACGGGCGTCGATGCGCGACGGCGCCGCCGGCTCTATAGCCACCTCGTATCCGTGCTGGTCAACCTGCACGATGTACGGGACTACCGTGATGCGCCGCGCCGCGTAGATCGCGGCGAATACGCAGGCCATGCAGCACATGAGAAGCGCGAGGGATATCCGCCGCCACTGCGCGGCGTTTTGCGAAAGGTATCCGTATCTTTCCGCCGACTCGTTCCGTCCCGCGAGAAACGGGTCTTCCGCGAAAACCCTGGATTCCTCGGTATGTTTGCCGAACATTTATTTTTCCCCTCCCTTCTTTTTATCCGAGGCGTATGAGCCCCATTCCAAATCCGACGAGCTGTACAAGTCCCGCGCCTCTTCCGCGCTTCCAGCGTGCGGGGAATTGGCGATGGTCACGTTCCCGGACGAAGCGCGCCCCTGGTTAGGCGCTGGCTCAAAGCCCGGTTGCGGCGAAGGGCGCAAATAAGGCCCCGCGCTGTGCGCCGCCCCGGAAGTTGTTGTCGATGAGGCCGGCGACGGATTGCTCTCGGCGGAGGCGTTTGCTGAAACCGGCGCCGCGGGAACCTGCGCGCCGGAGATATTCGCCGCGCTCGGAGCGGACATGGCGTTCGCCCCTCCGCTCCGCGCGTCCGCGAACTGGCTTTCCCTTTGATGATCCGCGTACATCCTGTCGCCCGCCGCCCTCGGGCCGCCCGGCTGGGAACCGGTCATTATCGTCTTGAACGCCTCCCACGCCCCGGCCCTCTTGGCTTCGCCCGGAGCCGAGCCCGTGTCTTTCGCCGCATGCGAGGTGTATTGATACGTCTGCGCCGCCTGTGACACCACGGACGCGCCGCCAATCATCTTCTGCGCCGCCGTCCTGCTCATGTTGACGACCGTCATCCCAAGCCCGTATCCCGCCGCGGCCGCGGCGCGAACCATCCCCCCGTCCATGCCGGAAACGGAACCGGTCATCACGGACGAGGCGAACTGCGGGACAGCCTTGACGAGCATGTAAAACCCGATGAGGGCGCAGGACATGGGCATGAGGAAGGAGAAAACGCTCTCGGCGCTTTCGAGCTGGGAGGCTATCATCCCCGGCCACGTTGACATGATGTTCCGCATCGCCCCGAGGCACAGGCAGAGCATGAGCATCTTGACCCCGACTGAGGCCAGCGCCTTGATGTATCCCAGGAACATGTCCCTGAAATACCCGATTGCGTAAAACGGCGCAGTAAACAGCCCGCCTATCAGGATGAAAACCGCCTCTATCTCCACGACCAATACCGTGCTGGCGATCATGAAGAAGAGACAGTTTATGAGGAAGATCACAAATGTCATGCAAATGATTAACCCTATGTCAGTCCAGCCCAGGCCATTTGTGAAATCGACCAGCGGGTTCGTCACTTCGGAGAAAAGATCGATGAGCCCGCCGAAGCTGATATCCTGCCCCGAGATCGCCGAGCCTATTTTCTTTATGGAGAGGGTGATAAGCGCCAGTCGTTGAGGCGCGGAGAGCAGCCAGGTCAGCAAACCGACGATGAAGGCGTACCGGACTAGCAACGCCACGATGCCGTCTAGCGTGACATGCCCTGCCAGCGCCAAATCCTTCATCCCTATGGCGAAGCCGATAATGGCGGTCACGGCGAGCAGTTGCAGGGCTATCGTCCCGGCCTTCTGGAGCCATCCCTCGCAGGCGTTCATTATCGTCATGTACAGGTCTGCCATAGCAACGTTCGCTATCTGCGCGCTGGCCGGAGGCGCGAGGCACAGCAGAAACAAAGGGCAGAGAAGGGCAGCGCCGGCAAACACAATTTTCCTTCGGTTCATAGCCGCCATTGTCAATTCCCCAGCCTGTCGATGAGGCTCTCGTCCGGTATGTTCACCGGCGTCTCGTTCCCGCGCTGGAAGAATTCCTCCAGCCGTTTGTCGCTTAGGTCGCCCCTGGCGCGTTCGGCCTCGTAAGCCGTCCCCGCCATCTGAGCCTGCATCATCTGGAGCTGGCGCAGCTTCATAGCGTCCTCGGCCAAAAACCCAAGGAGCTGATTTGTGGCCTGTATCAGTTCGTTCCTGCCTTTTGCCGAGCTTGCCTTGCTTTGCAGCTCTTTGAGCGCGGAGGCGTCATCGTTCACGAGTTCCTCCATCGAGACGCCTATGGCCTCCATCGTGTTCCTGACGGTCTCCATCTGAGTGTCCACTATCTCCCGGTACGCCGAGGAAAAATCCGAGACCTTCGAGATGCCGCTCAAATCCGCGTAGCTCTTGAACCGCCTTT
>JAISYN010000312.1 GCA_031269915.1 Synergistaceae bacterium | reverse complement strand
GTTGGTTGCTTGAGATTGATAAAACGTTGGATATCAGATCACCCGGAGGAGACACGGGTATTCAGGGAGAGTTTTGAAAAGGTATTTACAAAGCTCTCCAACAGGAGCCATGACTAATGAACGGTTCCGTCAAGCGGATTGCATTGCCGAAAAATACATACGGCATCCCTACGCCGTTGCGTTATCCCGGTGGGAAAAGCGCGATGGCGGGTTTGCTGTCGAATATTATTGATGACCTTTCCGAAGAGAAGGCTTTTAATCGTAGCGTGACATATGTTGAGCCATATGCTGGGGGTGCAGGTTCGGCCATTGCCTTATTGCTTAATAATAAGATAGATAGAATTGTGATAAACGATTACGATTTGGCTGTATATGCGTTCTGGCATTCCGTAATAAATCAGGCACAGTCGTTCATGAACCTAATTAATGAAACGATAATTTCGATTGAGGAATGGAGAAAGCAACGTGAAATATATATTGATAAACAAAAGGATGATCTTTTGAAACTTGGTTTTGCTTTTTTCTATCTCAATCGCACAAACCGTTCGGGCATAGTTGCGGGCGGTGGTCCGATTGGAGGCTATTCTCAAGAAGGAACCTACCGCTTGGATGCGCGATATAATAAGTCTGCCCTGATTCGAAAAATAGAGAAGATTGCAACGCAAAAAGATAGGATCATTTTACTGAATGAAGATGGGCGAAGAACCTTTTCAAAATATGCTACGCAGAAAAACGCGTTCATTTATCTTGATCCGCCATACGTTGAGAAAAGCAGTAAATTATACTTCAACTCGCTGGATACAAATGATCATCGAAGCTTGGCTTTACTTGCCAACAATCGGAACAAAGCAAAATGGCTTATTACCTATGACAATGTCGCCACGATCTCAAACGTGTATGCTGACAGAAATCAATACACTTACCAACTGCGGTACTCGGCGCACAACAAGCGCGATGCGACGGAGTTGATGATATGCTCAGACCCGATTGTAAGTCACATAGATAAATATCGGATAAACTGAAAGCAAGTTAGAAATTCGTACGACTGAGGCGAGAGGGAGCGTGAGCTTATGCCCATACTGGACTGGATCGGGAAAGACAAGGTGGTGAATCATCATCGTGATGCGCCCTGCCGTGTGCTTGAGAGCAAATATGAGTACGGTCGGACAGGCAGCGGTAACCTGATCGTTCATGGGGACAATCTTGATGCCCTGAAATCGCTTCTGCCCAGGTATGAGGGGCGGGTGAAACTCATCTATATCGATCCTCCGTACAATACCGGATTTAAATTGGAAAGAGGAAGGCGCATTTGATCTTCCCAAATTTATTAATTTGCTGGAGCGGCTATGAAATAGAGGGATTAAGGCAATATGTCCGTAGAGTGGATTTCATGAGCGTAATGCAATGAAAGTAGTGGCAGCTTCAGCCCTTGCTGTCGGGATATTGATTGCAGGGATTGTTATCGGAAACAAATTCCCCAGCGTTTCATTAGGGAGATGGCGCGGGAGGTACAGCGGGATGCTGAAAAATGACCGATATAGGCGCATGGCGAAACCTTGTGTGACTTCATGAAAATCATAGTAATAAACGGTACGGAGCAGAAAGGCTGCACCCACAATATGAAGGAGATGTTTCTTGGCGCGGTCGGGCGGGGACACGATGTCACGGAGTTCACGCTGCCGAAAGACTGCCCCGTATTCTGCACGGGCTGCAAAGCAACAAATTTTGCACAGCGGTTTAACCCGCCGCTAATTCCCCTTGATCCAGACGACAGTATTGTCCTTGTTGAGGCCATATTTTTTGTTGCTTTTGAAGTAGACGCTCAACCTTCCGTAGTTATTCCCGTCGTCGGACTTGTAGTTCGAGAGGTCAAAGTCGGGCTTGATCTGTTTCAGGTAAGGCACGATGGCGTTCATCTGGACCTTGCCCTCCTGATCCTGAAGATTCTTTATCGCCTTGCTCATCAGCGCGTCGAGAGACTCATCCTTGATAGGCAGCGTTTCGCCATCCGGCTCGCCCTTGCCGTCGTCAGCGGCAAATCTGCCGTCAAGATAGATGAAATCGTTGCACGCTTTCACGAAAGCCTTGACAGCCTTCTTCTCGCCGATGCCGACGACGGTTTTGCCGTTCTCCCTGATTTTCTGGACAAGCCGCGTAAAATCGCTGTCGCTTGACACGATGCAGAAGCAGTCGAACAGCCCCTCATGCAGGAGATCCATCGCGTCTATCACAAGGGCAAAGTCGCTCACATTTTTCGCCTGGATATTGTCAAACTGTTGTATGGGAACCAGTGAGAACTGGTGGATGAACTGCTTCCACGGCTTCCTCCGCTCGTCCGTCCAGTCGGAATAGACCCTCCGGACGGCAATCTCGCCATAGGCCGCGATGCTCTCGAAGATAGCCTCAAGATACTTGTACGAGATATTTTCCGCGTCGATAAGAACCGCAATATTGTTGAAAGAGTATGTTTTCATCAAGTAGTATCATATCACAGCACCCGCCGTCGTGAATACTGAATCAGTAATATTAGTTGCAAAACGTCGATGTGGTAGTATAATGAAGTCACTCAAAGGTGGACGGGAAGGTGAGGTAATAACATGTATAAAGCCAAGAAAATGATCAGAGGAAGCATCGCGGCTGTTCTGGCTCTTTCGTTGATATTCGGATATACTCCTCTGCTAAATGGCATCGGACTCCTTGCGCCTGACGATGGCGCGGTCAAGGCAATCGCGGACAAAGGGGTCGTTCACGCCGCCTCGAAGTATGACATTCGCGACGTCGTCCTCGACATAAAGATTAGCAAGTGGAACATAAAAAAGAACCCCACGGTATCCATCGATTTCGGAAGATTCAAGACGGCCGAATTGAAAACGGCAAATTTCGACGTCAAAATAGGCACTGCGACCCTCAAGCGCAAAGCCAAACAGAACATGGTGATCGACCAAGCCGCCGAGGTGACGAAAAGTACGGCGGCTGACGGTTCGGTTCTCAAACTGATTTGTTACAAGGGGAAGCGTATAGCGGATGTTTACATTTCTTATAGCGTGGAGGTCGGTAAGAAGAAATACAACAGAAAATACTCGTACAAACGCTCGTTCAAGCATAACAGCGCCGCCACAGACGACTCTGTGAGCGGGAACAAAGTCTTCAACCTCAGCGCCCTTGTTCCGACAGACGAGGACTCGGGCTATTACCAGGACACGATGATATTTTACAATAAAAACTACGCGAACATCGCAAGCGGCAGCTCTATAACCGCGCCCAATATCAACAAAAACTACACCTTGACGATTATCAACAAAAAGCAGAGCCTGACCGGCAAGCTCAACAAGAACACCCTCCCGTACAAGAAGGCAAAGTCGATGGTGGGGACATATTCGATCAGATGCAGCGATACGGCGGCCAAACTGTGGACAAAACTCGGCGAGCCTTACCCCGCCAAATACAGGTATACCCTCCAGCTGCCCCTTGACAAGGCAAAGCCCGGCGACATCTTGACGCATTACAAGCGCGACACCCGTTACGTAGGGGGCGGCGGCCATACCTCCGTTTATCTCGGGGGAGGGCAGGCGCTTCATGGAAGCGTGACATACCACACCACCCGGATAGGTGCTGCGGAAATACTGAACCCCTATATCACCAAGCGGTCGTATTACCTGTGGTTCTACAATAAAGCCGCACGGTGACGGCATATGAAATCTGCTTCGTGCTTCGGTCCTCGGCAGGCAGAACACTGCGATGAGGCGTCGGCTCGACCGGTGCGCTGCCCTTTATTGCCTCTGCAATGCCCGCCTTAAAACCCTTTTAACCATGGCCTTCGTGATCTGTATCTTGTAGGCGTTTTCCGCAAGGGGTATCGCCTCAGCTACCGCTCTGTCAGCCGCTTCATCTATCAGGCGTTCATCGAGGATCCCGGATTCCATAAATGACTCAACCTCGCGGGGTTCGTAGGGCACAGGTTTGACTGCGCCAAGCACCAACTTTGCGGATCTCACCGTCCCGTGGTGAACATCCAAAACCGCCGCAACCGAAACTATCGGAAAGTCTATGGCGTTCCGGCTTCTGTATTTTTCATAGAGCTGAATCCTGTGCTCCTGAGCAGGGATGACGATTTCCTTCAAATACTCATTGCGGTCAAGGACGGTTACGGCGTTAATCCCGGCATCAAAGAAGTCGGCGGCATCAATGGTCCGGTCCGACGTCACAAGCTTTGCGTTTAAGGCGATGAGAACCGGGGATAGATCGGAGGCATTTACCGCCACGCACCCGCAGTTCAAGCATCGTTTGGATTCAAAGACGGCGGCCTCAGGCGGAAACGGCGACTCATCTTCATGGTAGAGATCCCGGTCCGATACTACTTTCATTTCAATTTTTGACGCTTCCGAATTTTTCAGGCAGCTTTCATCACATGAAACATCATACCACTGCGGGCGGCTCGCCGGGTCATGGTCAGATATGGCCTCTCTCGCCTCATTTTCATGCAGGATGCTGTTTTCTCCTAAGTATTCAGCTACTGAGGAAGCCGTGTCTCTCGCCATTTTTATCGCTTCGATAACTGTGCCCGGACCATGCAGAGAGTCTCCGGCACAGAAAATACCGTCTGCGCTCGACATGGAGGTTTCTTCGTCGACGATGAACGTGTTATCCGTTTTATGTTCGAGCATATCGAATCCGCGAATATCCACCGCCTGTCCTGTGGCGACAATGATCAGATCAGCCGGCAGATCCTCAACCGCACCGTGAACAGGGATCGGTTTCCGCCTTCCGTCTGAGCCCTTTTCACCAAGCTCCATTTTTTGAACTTTGATCCGGCTTACTCCGCCTTCGCCACCCTCCAGAATTTCGATTGGAGCGGACAGAAATTTGAATTCCACCCCTTCCTCTCCGGCCGTATCGATCTCCAGG
>JAISYN010000261.1 GCA_031269915.1 Synergistaceae bacterium | reverse complement strand
TTAAGCGGCAATCTACTAAGCGACAGCAAAGATATGATGAATGTGACGGAAGCGTTTGATCCTGATTTTGTAGTATATGAAATTATTGAAATGGGGGCGGGATTCTCCTACTGATTTTTTTGATGACTTTGATATTTTTGATTCAAAGGAGTGTTTGAAATTTTAATGTCGGCCGGGAGCCAAGTGGGGGTAAAATAGTATGGTTTTCAGTTCAAACATTTTTTTGTTTTTATTTTTACCTGTTACTTTGGCGGTTTATTATCTGTTCCCAATGAAATGGCGAAACGGCTGGCTGCTTTTTTGCAGCTTGTTTTTCTATTTTTGGGGAGAACACAGAATTAACATATGATTGTCACGCTCTCTGATCGGCGGATGAAAATTTTCCTGACGGGGGCGTACGGTCAGGTCGGCTGGGAGTTGAACAGGACATTGCTACCGTATGGCGAGATTTACGCCTGCGACAGGGATACTCTGGATCTGCTGGATGCCTCGGAGGTTCGGAGAGTTGTGCGCGATTTCGGGCCCAGCGTCATAATCAACTCCGCCGCCTACACAGCGGTCGACAGAGCGGAGAGCGACCGCGATCTGTGCGATGGGCTGAACATATCCGTCCCCGGCGTGCTCGCGGAGGAAGCCGAAAGGCTGGGGGCGTGGATGGTTCACTTTTCGTCCGACTATGTTTTCAACGGTAAGAACGACCGTCCCTGGACCGAGGACGACGCGCCCGAACCGGTGAATTATTACGGCCGGTCGAAACTGGGCGGGGATATCGCGGTGATGAAAAATGCCTCCAGGTATATAATCTTCCGCACCAGTTGGGTCTACGCCGCCAGAGGGTCAAACTTCATACTCTCCATGCTGCGGCTGTTTGCCCAAAAGGACGAATTGCGAATCGTCGACGACCAGATTGGCGCCCCCACCTGGGCGCGTTATATAGCGCAGTCCGTCGCAATGGCTTTGCGGCAGGTCTTTGACGGGGACGGCGCCTCTTTGTCGGGCGTGTACAACCTCGTCGCCGCCGGACGCGCGTCGTGGTACAATTTTGCCCGCGCCATCAGGGATTACGCGGGCGGCTTCGCCGGCGTCAATTTGGCCCCGGTTTCGTCGGATGAATATCAGACCGCGGCTGCTCGGCCCAAATGGTCGGTTTTATCCACTGAGAAGATACAACGCGTATTTGGCGTTTATCCGCCGTACTGGATGGACTCGATGAAACTCTGTATTGACGAGATAATAGAGAGGCAGAGGACGAAATGAACAATTTTACGGCGGAGCGCGTTCCGATCGATGGTTTACTGCTGATAAAGACAAAAGTGTTCGGAGACGGCAGGGGGTTTTTCATGGAGGTTTTCAACAGGCGGAGCTTTGACGAACTGGGTATCGGAGCTGAGTTCGTCCAGTGCAACCGTTCGAGTTCCCGTAAAGGTACGTTGAGAGGCCTGCATTTTCAAAAATGCCGCCCGCAGGGCAAACTGGCGCTCGTAACGCGGGGAGAGGTATTCGACGCCGCGGTCGACCTGCGGAAGTCGTCCGCGACGTTTGGAAAGTGGTTTGGCGTCACCCTGTGCGAGAGCGACGGGACGATGCTTTATATCCCGCCGGGATTCGCGCACGGATTCTGCGTCATCTCCGAGATTGCCGATTTTTCATATCTATGCACAGATTTTTACGAGCCGGAGGACGAGGGCGGTTTGCTGTGGAGCGACTCCGAGATAGGAATAAAGTGGCCGATCGAAAACCGCGATGATGTGATCGTATCGGACAAAGACAAGGCTAACCCAGCGTTGAGCGGCTGTTTCGTCTATCCTTGAAGGTCAGGGGGAATACGCGTTGATAAAAAAAGGGATAATCCTCGCCGGAGGGCTCGGCACAAGGCTGTACCCCCTGACGCTAGCCGTCAGCAAGCAGATGCTGCCCGTGTACGACAAACCGATGATATATTACCCCATGTCCACCCTGATGCTCTCAGGGATAAGGGATATCCTGATGATATCGACTCCGAGGGATATCGATCAATACCGTCGTCTTTTGGGCGACGGCTCGCAGTGGGGAATTCGCCTCGCTTACCGCGTTCAGCCTACGCCGGGAGGGCTGCCGCAGGCTTTCACACTGGGCGCCGATTTCCTCGCGGGCGAGGGATGCGCGTTGATCCTGGGAGACAACATATTTTACGGGGCCAACCTGGGCGGCAAAATGGGCGAAGCGGCGTCGCGCGGGGAAGGGGCCACTATTTTCGCCTATCGGGTGAAAGACCCGGAGCGTTACGGCGTCGTGGAGTTCGACGCCGCCGGTAATGTCAAGAGCCTGGAGGAAAAACCGCCGTTCCCGAAATCGCGTTTCGCGGTGGTGGGGCTTTATTTTTTCGACGCCACGGTCGTGACTAAAACGGAGACGCTCGTTCCCTCCCAGCGCGGAGAACTGGAGATTATCGACCTGATGCGCATATATCTGGAGCAGGGCGCCTTGAGGGCTGAAACGCTGGGCCACGGATTTGCCTGGCTCGACACAGGTACTCACGAGGCGCTGTCGGAAGCCGGCGCCTTTATAGAAGTGGTCCAGAAAAGGCAGGGGCTGATGGTGGCCTGCCCGGAGGAGATTGCGTATCTGAGCGGCTGGATAAAAGCGAGCGATCTTGAAAAATCCGCGAAGTTCCTGAGCGGTTCCGATTACGGCAAATATCTGGCCGGGTTGCTGGCGCGGTAAATTGTAAATTTGCCGCGGTTATCGTCAACCCGGTATCAGACATAACTGCTGTCGAGCTTTTTCAACTCGCTGTAGGTGTCGATTTCAACGAGATCTTCGGATTTGCACTCGCGGATTGCCACTTTATAGTGCTTACTGAAGCATTCCAACGGCACCGTATCCCAAAAGCGCTCCTTCCCTCCTGGCATGTCGTACGCCTGTCGGATGTGTTCGCTCAGACTCGCCCCGTCACTCTCCGTCCAATAGGAGACGCCGCGCATAATGTGACAGTTTCGCCCGCCAAGGACCATTTTGGTGATTATTCCCTTTTTACTTTCGATGCACCAGTCGTCGCTCACTTCCGCCGGAATTCCGAGGTAGTTGCTGCCGTACTGGTACTTGGTTATCAAATCCTGGTTGCGAAGAAAAATATCGGCATCCAATACATACGTGTTCTTAAGCATGTACCGTACGCACATCATTGACGAGATGTTGTTGGTTTCGTTATACGCCGGGTTTTCCACGAAACGTACAAAAGAATATTTGTAGAGAAGCTGATCGAATTGTTCCGCCAGATATCCCCGCACAATAGTGACATCAGTGATGTCCGCCCTTTGCAAAGCGTCGAGCAGAGTGTCTATGAGCCTGACGCCTTTAATTCTCACCAGAGGTTTTGGGGTGTTGAGCGTTATGGGTATCAGCCTGTCGCCCAGACCCGCGCCTAAAATCACCGCCCGCCGCGCGCGATGCGGCTCCAGA
>JAISYN010000225.1 GCA_031269915.1 Synergistaceae bacterium | reverse complement strand
CGTGTCGCCGAAGACCAGCGCGTAGCCGAAGACCCGCGCGTTGTCATAAACCCTCGCGTTACCGCCGACCCGCGCGTTGCCGTAGACACTCGCGTTGCCGTGGACCTCCGCGTTGCCGTAGACATGCGCCCCGTCGCCGACCTTCGCGTTGTCGTAGACCCGCGCTTTGCCGAAGATCTCCGCATCGCCGTAAACCTCCGCGTTGCCTCTGACCCACGCGTTTTCGCCGATCCACGCATCCCCCTCCTGTGAGAGGTTATACTCCGACTCAACGAACCCGCCTAAATCTCCTGCCTTGATACCGCGCCAGGGTATGTCCCGCAGCGCACGTATCCGATAAAGCCCAGCTTTATTCTTTCTCTCTGAGAGTTCATACTTCATCGTCCGCCGCCTCCTGATAACAAGCTCTTAACCCTCTGCCACCATTTAAACCGCCGCGTCCACAAGACTAGCTTACTCGGGTGCTTGTGGCGCTCTTTATTGAAGTGCGCCGTTTGAAATTGGTTCATTCCCCCGCCTCCTTCAATGCCCTGATGTTGCTTAGTGACTTGCGTATTAGCGCGAAGGCCGCGTCTGGCTCCATGTGTTCTCCGATGTGGCCGTCGAAAAGGTATATGCCGCAGCCCCCGCCGCCTCGCCGATCGAACTACCGATTGCTACGTTTTCAACTTCCGCTATCGCGCGGAATATCGGATACGCCTTCACCTCAGCACCGCTACATCTATCCCCGTGAGTCTTTGCAGCTCGTCCCAGAAGATTTTTCGCGTCTTAGGATCCATGAGGAACAGCGCCGCTTCGCGCAGTGTGTCGGCGCTGACAAACCCGCTATGGTTTGTCTTGTTTTCCTGTGCCTCGCAACGGTCTATGAATTCGCTGGCAAAGTTCTTTGCGTTCTTTGCGCTTATTAGCCAGGGTTTCTTGAATGCGGCGTATGCCGCCAAAAACGCGTTGGCTTTAGTGACCTCACTAGTGACCTCACTACACATTGTTCATGCCGCCTCCCTGAAGCAGCGCTTGAAGCTGCGCATCACATTCCTGATAATCCGGCTGTGTCCGTAGTTTCCCCATTTGCGATCCCCAAGGTAGGACTTCCAACATTCCATACATCTAGGGGACGATAGCAACTCCCCGAGACGAAGCGCCCGTTCCCGCACCTCCGTCGAAAGTATGCTTTCCCCGGAAGGGAGGTACGTTAACATGTAGAATTGCTCGAAACGCTCGTCAACCCCGAACACACCATTGACGTGAACCCACCCCCAGACAGACTCCCGTATCCCAGAGTCGCGTTTTATGGTGAAGTCGCCCGACTTCCATGTCTCTTTTTCATCGTTGGCAGTCACCTTAAATACCTTCCTTCTCCATCTTAGCGAGGCCGCAACAGCCGTGTTCCTCTTTGCATTGCGGCGTACATCCGATAACGACACTTGCTCGTTCAATGTCGTACGCTGGCACTATTTGTGAACACAGTCCTGACACGGCCTCCCAATTGATCGTTTCAGGGCAGTAATACCGCTCCGGAAACTCGTTATGATCTTCAAAAAGGATAGGCATACCAAGTTCACGCGCGCGGGCAATCTCCATATTGCACCCCTCGCTCGACTGCCACTCGCCGTATACCCACATCGCGTCGGCCAGTTCCAGGAGTTTGAGATCCATCTCGAGCGCAAGATCGTCTTCTTTAAGTACCTCAAAAAACGAGAAGGTGTTGACAGGCGAGAGAGGCAATACGCCCGGCACATTCTCTGCAATCGACCGGCATATCCTGTCGATATCTTCTTTGTTCTTGACGATGGTAGATATATCGGGGTTCTCCCTGTCGGCGCCGCCTCTCAGCGGATGCGATATATAAATAGTTCTGAACGATTTTCCTTTCAAGGCAATTCTCTCTCCTCATCGAACAACAGAGTTTGGCGCGTTTCCGTACAGTTTTGCAGTTTCTTTAGACACTTCGGGCCTACACCAGCATCGACGCTCCGCGCCGATTTCAACCTTCTGCCGCACAGGACGCAAAACCGCACCATTCTCGTTGAGGTTTTGCCGTTCATTTGATATATTTGACTGAGGGAGTGTCCGCTCCCTGTCTCATACAGTTACCCGATTAACGGCCACCCGCAAAGGTGGCCACTTTTTCACCGCGCCCGCGCCGCATATCAGACCGCCTCGCGGAGAGCCTCCGCCGTCTCGACGCACTTCTCCGAGCGGCGGTTGTCGCGGTGGTCTTCCCGGTATGCCCTCTCCCTGCTAACGGCACGGTTACGCTCTTCCCACAATACGTCGTTGTGCCGCAGTCCTAGCCAGCCGATGACGGCCAGCCAGAACAGGCTTGTGAAAAGGAATCCCGTGATTATTCCAGGTATGTACATGTACATAGGTCACTCCACGCCCTTCCTTGATTCGAGATACTCGTCAACCTCGCTCTCCCTGAACCGTGTGGATTTAGGCCCCGTCCTGATAGGCTGGGGGAAAGCGGGGTTTCCCTTGAGCCATACCCAGACCGTAGACTTGCAGCACCCGAGTTTTTCAGCAACCTCGTAGTCTTTCAGCATTCGGTCGAAGCCGAGTGTTGTTTCCTTCGATTTGAGTTCCATCACCTCCAGTCAAAAGCCTAATTATCCTGCCCACCGCCTCATCTAAATCGCGGTCTGTCAGCATCTCGCGCTTCATTGCGCCGACGCTCGTTTTGCCGCGTTGATCACGTTCCGAACGTCCCAGACATTCCAACATTCGTCCCATTCCCCTTTCTGCATCAGTTCGTCCCGCACCGCACGACATATCTGGTTCCATGTGTAGCCGCGCTTCTGCGCTTCCTCTGCCTCCGCAGTGTACGAGACGAAAACTCTGTACTGCCTGTCCGTCCTGCCGGGCCGGTTCCTCCAAGGCTTTTTGTCTTTGAGCAGTTCCATAATTGGCATTGCCATCATCACCACCTCGCGTAATGCTTTCAATTACATTCTAGTACCATGTGGTAATTGTGTCAATTACCTTTTATTACCAATTTGTTGCTAAAATGTGATTGAGGTGATTACGATGTCAAAAATTACACGCCAGATACGCATTGCCCCTGATGTCGAAGAAATGGTTCAAAAAATCGCCGACATTGAGAGCCGCACTTTTTCTAACTGCGCGGATTGGCTGCTAAGGCTCGCGGCATCTCGGTATCTTGCTGAAAAGACTGGCGCAGACGGTCGTTGATAATCCATGACCTGCTCCTCTCGTTCTCTCCGGCTTTCTCGTCAACCCAGGCAAGCAAGTCCGGGTCGATCCTTATCTGGATTGTTGCTTTCGCCATTCTTCCCATCCTTTCTCAATTGCATCACATTGAGTCCGCGCGATAAAACGTTGAAACCGTGAAACCGTTCACCTCATATTTCCCTGCTCGATCCGCAAATATGAGGCGGGTGGCGCACTCCCAGCAGACGGCTATACTGCCGTCGGGCGATGTTTCGTCGGAAAATCGCAGCCCGTCTAAGTCGTATTTTTTATCGCCGCAGGGACTGAATAATATTCGTTCGAATTCTTCTTTTTCGAGTGAGTGATCTTGAATGTCTTTAACAGAAAGAGTTTTTTGGCAGAACGTGCAAGTAGTGGACATATAAACCCGCCTTTCAAGGAGTGTTTTTTTTGGAAAAAAGATACCAAGTCTTTGTGAGCAGCACATTTAATGATCTGCAAGATGAGCGCCGCATGGTATTCGACGCGATTATCCGTAAGAAATGCTTCCCGGTAGGCATGGAATCATTTCCTACTTTGACACGGGATTCTTTAAGCTATATAAAAGAAATCATTGACGAAAGCGATTTCTTCATTCTGTTGACTGGCGGCAGGTATGGGGATTCCGTCGATGACAACGGCACGTCTTTCACGGAACTGGAGTATCTGTATGCCGTTGAGATTGGCAAGCCTGTCATCCCGCTAATTATGAGCGACTGGAGACGCGCGCGGATGATTGATGACGACGTTTCAAAAACAAAAAGGCTCGCCGCGTTTATCGATAACGTCAAAACGAAATTCGACGGTTGGAAGCCTTGGAACCGAGACGATCTAAAAATGCTGGTCGGTGAGGCACTAGAGCAAGCGATAAAGGATCACCCTGAAGCAGTCGGCTGGGTGCGTGCTGACGAGGCGGAAAGCATCTCCGAGCGCGATGGCACGACGCCAGCTAAAGCGCATTTTTCTCGTAACACTTTTGTAAACGGGTGGCCTATCCCGTTAGGCTAGCTAAAAATTTCTATTCAGTCGTAAAATATTCCTTCGTGCATAGAGGATGTGGGATGATCTAATCTTTTAGCCTCTCAATCCTTTTCCGAAGCACACTCTGCAAGAGCAGGATCATAGCGTTGCTTTCTTCTTCAAAGCCTTCATCGCTCAAGTCTTTGGCGATCTTCAAAAAAGCCCTGTTTTGGGAATTGTCCTGATGGATCAGCCAAGTCCCGTATGCCCAGGTAAAGAAGATTCGAAAAAGGCATATACCCCCTATTGCGGACAACGTGCCCCAAATATATAGGGAATGTGCTCTAAGAAAATAGGCGGAAACAAATGCTGCTACAGGGACGGCGAACACATGTTTATTCGTGCGTATCACCTCGATTCAGGCCAATTATATTATCGTGCCAAAAAAGCCGATGTGTTGCCGCTATTCAGTTTTCATGGTGCCGGTTGTCAAAAGTTCCATAAGGTTGTATCTTCACCGCAAGCGAGTCTCGCTTGTACCACCTTGGCCGTCCTGCTCGACGGCCTCTTTTATAACCGTAATTTTGCGCAGG
>JAISYN010000100.1 GCA_031269915.1 Synergistaceae bacterium | reverse complement strand
CGCCGGGGACGGACTACTATTGGTGGAGCGACCTGCTTTTCACGCCGGAGGCCCGCGCCGCCGCGCTTGAAAAGTTCGGGGCGAAGTCGGAGGGCCCCTTCCTCATCCCTCCCATTCCCGCGAAGGGCGCCGAAACGCTCACCGCTTCCCCCGTCTCTCCTCCGCCCGAATTCAACCTGCGCGGCGACTCGGACGAAGAGGAAGAGTCCTCTTTGAGCCTGGGAAAAACCGGAATCCAGATCAACCCCATCCCCCGCTCGCGGGAGTGAGGGAACCGAGGGGGACGTTTGACCTCAGAAATTTTGGCTTGCGTCCGCACGACCCGGCAGATTTTATCACGAAGATGTCCGGCGCAAAGTTTGACCACAGGGCGGAGTTTCTGCGTTGGGACGCTTTCATTGGCAATGTCGTGGTAGGACTTGCGCTTGTGTAATTTGTGATAACTCTCCCCTCAATGTACCACTAATACCACTCGTGCCACTTCCGGCGTAGTGGTATGTGTGGTACATCAGTGAAAGAGTCTGCGCAAAATCGGCGGTAGTGAAAAGCCCGCAGCATCTCTTTCTCCTGCCGGTAATTCGTTCCGAATCCGATGCTACGACAGCATGATGATATATGTTTTGTGCGGAATCATAAAATACTTGCTGCAATCGGCTCTCAAATACGACTCGATGTTGTCATATTTGTATGTTATAATGGGCATACGGAAGTGAGCGTATGCAAAGTTATCAAATACAGCGTCTGTTCGGCATTATCTATATATTGCTCGACAAAAAGACCGTAACGGCAAAGGAACTCGCGGAGCAATTCGAAGTTTCTACCCGAACGATAATGCGCGACATTGAAACACTATCGGCAGCGGGTATTCCGATTTACACCACGAAAGGCAACGGCGGCGGCGTGTCGCTTATGGAGGGCTATGTTCTCAACAAGGCCACTGTTTCAAGCGAGGAACAGGAACAGATACTCCTTGCTCTGCAAAGCCTGTCAAAGACGGAGTTAAGCGAAAGCGACTCCGCACTTGCCAAACTGAAAGCCTTTTTCGGCAAGCAAAGTACCGATTGGCTTGAAGTGGACTTTTCAAGTTGGCGAAACCCACAATTCGATAAGGCGCGGTTTGACTTACTCAAACAGGCAATCACCGAACGCAAAGTCGTAAAAATCGTTTACGCCGGAAGCAGCGGAGAAACCGTTGAGCGTAAGGTTGAACCAGTAAAGTTGCTGTTTAAGGCTCATGCGTGGTATCTGCAAGCATTCTGCTTGCTGAAACAAGAATATCGGACTTTCAAAGTGAACCGTATTTTGACGGCTGAATTGGCAAAAGAAACATTCATTGTGCGTGAATATACCACTGGTACGCCGGGGTTAGTGTTCTCCGACAAGGATATGATAACGCTGAAATTACGCTGTTCACCCCAAGCAGCTTATCGGCTGTATGACGAGTTTACGCCGGACAGCATTTCACGCTCTGATAACGGCTCGTTGCTTGTCGTGACGAAAGTGCCGGACAAGAAGGGTTTGACCGAGTTTCTGCTCTCGTTCGGTGCTGATATAACCGTATTCGAACCACAAGGAGTCAAAGAAGATTTGCTTGCCGAGTTAGAAAGAGTAAAAGGACTTTATCAAATATGACGTGCTGTTGTCGTATTAGGTTTGGCATAGTGTAGAAATCAAATGCGAAATACCTAATAATGGAGGTATAGTATGTTATATCAAGTAATCGCGTTCGTAGTGATTTTCGTGGCAACAGGCATTATTCACGGACCGCTGAAAGCACACAAGACGGGCAAGTTTTGGATCAAAGCCGCGCATAAATGGGCAGAGGTCGCAACCGTTGTGCAGGGAATTATCGTCATCAACGAGTTGTTGAAGATGATTTAGGAGATCGTTATGCAACTCTGGAACTTTCAAACAGGGTGTACGAAAGTATCGGTGGGCTGTCTTAACTGCTACGCTGAGGCATCGTATATCCGTTACGGACACGACTTCCGAGTCGTCCATAAGACAAAGCAATTCAACGCGGTTCTCGACAAGAACAAATACCCGCCAGGCGAGGATGTGTGGGTCTGCAATACAAGCGACTTTTTTCACGCAGGCGGCGACTCTTGGCGGTCGGAAGTGTGGGATACGATAAAGGCTCGCCTTGACTTGCGCTTTATGATTGTCACTAAGCGCGTGGAGCGGATTGTGCAGTCGTTGCCGCCCGATTGGGGTGACGGTTATGACAATGTGTGGCTTTGCTGTACCGCCGAAGACCAAGCAAACTCCGATGAGCGTCTGCCTGTATTTTCGGACATTCCCATAAAGCACAAGATGATTATGGTTGAACCGCTTCTCGGTCAAGTTGACATTTCAAAGTATCTTGCCACAGGGCAGTATGTCCAAGTGGTGAGCGGCGGCGAGTGCTGTCAGTCTAAGAACTGCCGATTAACATTGTTTGACGATGTTATGTTCTTGCTCGACCAATGCCGCAAGTACGGCGTTACATTCACATTTGAACGGACGGGAACGAGATGGTGCGGCGCGGGTATGGGCGAAAAGTATCAATACATTCGTGGGCAGGGCGAACAAGTCAACCTTGCCGAAACGCTCGACTTAAACTATTGGAGCGGAAACCCTGATTGTTTCCGGCTGCCGATTAAGTACAGCGGTTGTCAGCGTAAAGCAAAACCAAAACCCTCGCACAAACAGCAGACGCTTTTTGATATGTCATTAAGATAATTTCATCAGAACGAAACCACAACAAACCGCACTCTCACGCGAGGATGCGGTTTTTTCTATCCACAGAATTGTGGAGTTTTTGTTAACGAATAAACTATGTCCTTGACAAACGCTCCCGAGGGGGACGTTTTCACCAAAATAAAAGGGTCAATACCTCAGCCCGTAGGCGGGATAGTAGACGCGCTCGTCGTTGAGGCCCTCTTTCTGCTCGGCCAGGGCCGCCTGCCCCTCTTCGCCCAGGTTGAACGCCAGCACGGACGTCAGGACGTGTACGGCGAACATGGGGCCGAGCAGGCTGCTGCCGAACGTGGGCGAGACATCCCCGACATGGAACGGCAGATGAGAACTCCTGCATATAGGGGCAGCGGGGCTGTCCGTCAGAGTGACCACGAACGAGCCCTTCCTGTAGATTTTCTCGACGGCCTCCGTCACCTCGATGACGTAACTGGGCAGTTCGCAGACGATCAGCATGTCGCTGCTCTCCATCGCCCGCGTCTGTTCGAGGAGCGACATCGAGCCGCGCCGCGCCAGGACCGCCCTCAGCCCCAGCTCCGTGAATCGCGTATAAAACCACTCCGCGACGAGGGCGGAAATTCCCCACCCCATGCAGTAGAGCGCCGAGGCTTTTTTCGCGGCCTCGCAGAATTTGACGATGGAGTCTGGAGAGAGTTTTTTGAAGGTCTCTTCGATGTTGGCCTGTTCCATGCGGCGGAGTTTTTCGGGAATGTCCGACTTGTGGACCTCCTCCGCGGCGGCGGAGGGGCTGACCTGTTCCAGCAATGCCTGTTTGAGAACGCTCTTGAGGTCCGAATATCCGTCGAATCCCAACATTCGGGCGACGCGCACGAGCTGGGCCTTGGAAACGGAAAGTTTGTCCGCGACCTCACTGATGGATAAGAAGGCGACCTTGGAGGAATGGGTCAGAAGATATTCCGCCACTCTCCGCGTCTTGGTCGGAAAAACGTCCATTTTTTTTCGGATGAATTCTTGAAGTTCAAGAGCGTTCATAATCTATCCCTGCTTTTCGGAAAAGGCTGCAAGCGGGCGCCCTCCGGGGGCTGCCGGCGTTTCCTTTATTTCACTCGCTACGCCATACTATACTACAGTAACTTGCGGAAAAACGACGGACTTGCGCAAATCGATTCAGCACAGCTATGAGTTGTGTTCATTCATGATATGAAAGAACGGTATTATTAGAAAGGAAACATGATAATTGGAGGTAAGAAGATGAAAAAAATTGTTCGGCGCAATGAAATTTTGGCGTTTTTGCCGGGCGGCGGCCCCCGTTTGGGACAGCAGCGCGGACCATTGGAACCGAAGCCCCCCTGCACACGGCGTACAGGGGGATATTTTTACATGGGGTATGGCCGCGAAAAGGCCGTCAGTTCATCAGTGTCCGAATTTTGTCCAGAGGCAGACCGGCGCTTTCCGCTATAACGTCAGGCGCAATTCCACGTCTCAGAAGATTCCTCGCCATTTCTCGGGCCATTTCCGCTTTGCCTTCTACTTTGCCTTCTACTCTGCCTTCTACTCTGCCTTCTGCTTTACCTTTCCTGATGCCTCTCCGTTCGGCTTCTTCCGAGTAGGTCAGAATCGTATTCTGCAACATCACGTCCGCCTCCTTGAATTCTTCGTATTCTTTGTAGAGTTCGCTGTACAGCCTCTCCGTATATTCCAGTACGGTACGCTTGTCCGCTTCAT
>JAISYN010000341.1 GCA_031269915.1 Synergistaceae bacterium | reverse complement strand
GGGGAACCGCGAGCGTGAAGGCCCACGATTTCAGAATGGCCGCGGGGAGCAGGGTGATAAAAAGCACGAATTTGCAAATTTCGCGCGAAGGCGGCGCTGTTCCCGCGCAAAACCCTTCTCCCGAGCCCGTTAAGGCCGCGACGCCAGATGTTTCCGCAGCTCCGGCAGATCCCGCGCAATCGTCCGGCGATACCCTGATCGACATGACCAGGGCGGGAGCGTTCACATCGAAAGAGCTGATAGACATGCTGGCCCACCCGGAAAAAAGGAAGGAATACAGGGCAATAGGGCGCGAAAGGATGGGGAAAAAGGGCGAGGATATGCCGCCAGCAACGCCTAAACCGGCTGCGCCGGCAAAATTGGCGCGGCCGGCCGATCCTGGAGGTTTCGTCTTCACTGGCAGGGGATGGGGGCACGGGGTCGGGTTATCGCAGTGGGGCGCGAAGGCTATGGCCGAAAAAAACATGAACTGCGAACAGATATTGGCCCATTACTTCCCCGGAACGAAAATCGGCAAGTGAGTTGAATCTCTACGACATTAACTCCTACGACTACCCAATCCCGCAGAGCCTGATAGCTGGCAGCCCGCCCCTCAAAAGGGATCTCTCCCGCCTGATGCGGCTGGACAAAACGACGGGAGAGATATCGCACCGGCGTTTTTCGGACTTGCCGGACATGCTCCGCGAGGGAGACGTGCTGGTCATGAACGACGCTCGCGTGTTCAAGGCCCGCGTCCATGGCAAAAAAATCCCCGGAGGGGCGCGCGTGGAAATTTTTTTCCTCTCCCCCGCGGACGCGCCCAACGCGTGGCGGGCGCTCGTGCGCCCCGGACGCAAGCTGCCGCCCGGATCGAAAGCCGATACCGGCTATTGCGCCTTAACGATAGGCGGCAGGAGAAAAGACGGCGGCAGGGATGTGATACTGCCGGACGGCGCGCGGGCGGACGAATTATTCGCCCGGTGCGGGCGCGTGCCTCTTCCTCCCTACATAAAACATTCGGACGCGCCCGAAGAAAGGTATCAGACGGTCTATGCCGACCCGGCCAAAAACCGCTCCGTGGCAGCCCCGACGGCAGGACTGCATTTCACCCCGGAGCTGCTGGGCGAACTTCGAAACAGGGGCGTCGCCGCGGAATTCCTGACGCTGGACGTGGGGATAGGCACGTTCAGGCCGGTCAGGACGAACGACATCAGGGATCACGAGATGCACGCGGAAACGTGCGCTATCCCGGAGCCGTGCGCGCGCCGGATAAACGAGGCGAAATCCTCAGGACGCAGGATAATAGCGGTCGGAACGACCGTGGTTCGGACGCTCGAATCTTTCGCGGGGCCCTCTGGCTGGCTGTCGCACGGCGCTCGTGAGACGGACATATTCATAACGCCTGGCTATCGTTTCAAAGTTCCCGACGCCGTCGTCACGAACTTCCATCTTCCGAAAAGCACTCTTTTGATGCTGGTAGCAGCGTTCGCCGGATACGACGCGACCATGAGGGCCTACGCGGAAGCGGTATCGGAGGAATACAGGTTTTTCTCGTTCGGTGACGCGATGCTCATTGAATAAAAGATTTTCATAAGAGATGAAATGCGCCTGAAACTGCTTGCTACAAGCTGTTTCAGGCTTTTTTACGTTTCCTCTCCTTTGTACGAAAATCTGTGTTCCATGCCGTTTTTGAAGCGAATTAATTCAACTCGACCGTCTTTTATACAAAAATTTGTAACGACGGAATTTAGGAAATCCTTGATTATTCGCGGATCTATTTCTCGGACAATTTTTTCGTAGTTGACCTCACGTTTTTCGATCAGTCCATGAGCCATGATGAAATATGATGCCTTTTCGATAAATTCCATATCGGTCATGGTGATGTTACTGGACATGTCCTTCTCTATCTCATCTATCCGGGCGTCGATTTTCGATATGTCGTCAGCTATTCTCTTGCGTTCAACGAGGTAATCTCTTTCAGATATTCCCTCGTCGCCATAAAGCATCAGGTTTTGAAGTCTGGCCTGGGCGCGTTCAAGCCTGCGTTTTTCGGAAACAAGCAGGTCCATCTCCTGCGGCGCTTTCTCTGCAGCCTGATAAGTCTCAGCCTCGTTATGTCCTGATTTGTATGGCATTTCCGGAAATTTTCCACGTCTAAGCATGTCAAAAAGCTCCTGTAATCCTACACCCTCTATATGCTCCACATCGGCCATCATGCGGCCTCTGAGCAGTTTTTTTTCGAGCGCTTCAATACTGGTACTCACTCCAAAATTCTTCTGGGCTTTCATCAAATTCGAAAAATAGTTCAGCACGAACGGCCCGAGAGTAACATCGGAGACGGATTTATTGAGGCAATTATTGAATCGGCGTCGATGAGAACAGCAGTAAATCGATGGTCGCCATCCGTTGCTGCGGGCGCGGTCAGGCTGCGCGGTCATCCGTGAACCGCACACACCGCACTTTATAAGTCCAGCGAAAACATGTACATTTTTGCGGTTATAGGTATCGCCGCCATACTCAGTGCGCCGGTTTTTCGTCAGGATCATAGCTATCCTTTCCCACTGTTCGCGCTTGATGATAGGATCGTGATGGTCTTCAATCATGACCCATTCGGTTTCAGGCTTGTATTCGTGCCCGGCGTTCCCGCCGGTCTTCGCTTCGTCTCGATAGTTATAGCGGTATGTTCCTACGTAGAACGGGTTCCGCAAGATGCCCTGTACCGTTACCGGGTTCCATATCACGCCGCGACGCGACCTCAACCCTTTTTCATTCAGTGCTCTTGTCACAGTGAGCAGAGATTTTTCGGCGTCATACATGTCGTATATAAGGCGGATGATTGCCGCCTCATTCTCGACTATTGAAAATATTCCGGTCTCTCTGTCCCACGAATATCCCATAGGGGTACGCCCCCCGTTCCACTGCCCGTTAGAGGCGCGAGACAACATGACGGCAGCAACGCGTTCGGATGTCACCTTTCGCTCCAGCTCGGCGAACACAAGGATTATCTTCAGCATTGCTTCGCCCATAGCTGAGGACGTGTCGAACTGTTCGTTTTTTGAAACGAACGCCACTCCAAGGCGTTTTATCTCTTCATACATGGTGGCAAAGTCGATGAGGTTCCTACTGATACGGTCAATCTTCCAAACCACCAGATGGGAGAATTCACCGGCGCGAAGCCGGGCCATCATCTGCTGATACGCCGGGCGTTCCGTATTCTTTGCGGAATATCCGGCGTCCTCGAACACCTCAAACGATTCCATGTTTAGCACGAACTTG